>VGDA01000026.1 GCA_016869915.1 Alphaproteobacteria bacterium | reverse complement strand
CGTCGAGCTTTCCGGCATCGGCGGCGCGCACGATCCCGTAGCCGAACTTCTCGTGGAAGACGCGATCGCCGGGCGCGAAGCCAGAAGCCGAGGCGGGCCGCGGCGGCACGAGTTCCGCGCGCGCCTCGATCACGCGCACGGGGCGGCGCGGCGCGGCCGGCGCGGCCACCCATTCCTGGCGCTGGTCGAATTCGTCGAAGCGCGACCGCCGCGCCGCGCCACCGCCCCAGAGGCCTGGCTGGGCGACGCGCTCGACGTGCCCGGCCGGCAGTTCCTCGACGAAGCGCGAGGGGATGGAGGACTGCCAGAGATTATGGATGCGGCGGTTCGCCGCGAAGCTGACATAGGCGCGGCGGCGCGCGCGCGTCAGGCCGACATGCGCGAGGCGCCGCTCCTCCTCGAGCGCCGCCTCGCCCTTCTCGTCGAGCGCGCGCGGATGCGGGAAGATCCCCTCCTCCCAGCCGGGCAGGAAGACGACGTCGAACTCGAGGCCCTTGGCGCTGTGCAGCGTCATCAGGCTCACCATCTCGCCGGGCGCGCCCTCCGCGTTCTCCATGACCAGGCTCACATGCTCGAGGAAGCCCGCGAGCGTGTCGAAGCCCTCCAGCGCGGAGACGAATTCCTTGAGGTTCTCGAGGCGACCAGGCGCCTCGGGCGACCGGTCCTGGCGCCACATGGCGGTGTAGCCGGACTCGTCGAGCGCCATCTCCATCACCTCGGCGTGGTGGTGCGTGGCGAGCGCCGCGCGCCAGCGCGCGACATCCTCGAGGAAGCGGCGCAGGCCGGCGCGCGCGGGGCCCTTGACCTCGTCGGTCTCCACGAGCTCGGCGGCGGCGCGAGCGAGCGGTATGCCGCGCGCGCGCGCGACGCGGTGCAGCGACTGCAGCGCCTTCTCGCCGACGCCGCGGCGCGGCAGGTTGACGATGCGCTCGAAGGCGAGGTCGTCGGCGTCCTGCGCGACCAGCCGCGCATAGGCGAGCGCGTCGCGGATCTCGGCGCGCTCGTAGAAGCGCGGCCCGCCGACGACGCGATAGGGCAGGCCCAGCTGGATGAAGCGCTCCTCGAACTCGCGGGTCTGGAAGCCCGCGCGCACGAGCAGCGCGACCTGGCCGAGCGACTGGCCCGCGCGCTGCAGGGCCTCGATCTCCTCGCCCGCCCAGCGCGCCTCCTCCTCCCCGTCCCAGACGCCGCGCAGCTGGACCTTCTCGCCGGGGTCGGCGGCGGTCCACAGCGTCTTGCCGAGCCGCTCGCGGTTGTGCGCGATCAGCGCCGAGGCGCAGGCGAGGATGTGGCCGGTCGAGCGGTAGTTCTGCTCGAGGCGGACGACCGTGGCGTCCTCGAAGTCCTTCTCGAAGCGCAGGATGTTGCCGACCTCCGCGCCGCGCCAGCCATAGACGCTCTGGTCGTCGTCGCCGACGCAGCAGAGGTTGCGGCTGCCCTGCGCGAGCAGCCGCAGCCACATGTACTGGGCGACGTTCGTGTCCTGGTACTCGTCGACCAGGATGTAGCGGAAGCGGCGATGGTACTCGTCGAGCACGTCGGCCCGCGTGGTGAACAGCGTCAGGCAGTGCAGCAGCAGGTCGCCGAAGTCGCAGGCGTTCAGCACGCGAAGCCGCTCCTGGTACTGCGCGTAGAGCGACTGCGCGCGCCCGGCCGCGAGCTCGCCGCCGGCATCGGCGGCGACGCGGTCCGGCGCGAGGCCGCGGTCCTTCCAGCGCTCGATCGCGGAGAGAACCGCGCGCGCCGGCCACTTCTTGTCGTCGATCCTCTCCGCCTGCAGCAGTTGCTTCATGAGCCGCGCCTGGTCGTCGGTGTCGAGGATGGTGAAGTCGGGCCGCAGGCCGACCAGCTCCGCATGGCGGCGCAGGATGCGCGCGGAAAGCGAATGGAACGTGCCGAGCCAGACGCCCTCCGCGACCGCGCCGATCAGGGCGCCGATGCGCTCCTTCATCTCGCGCGCCGCCTTGTTGGTGAAGGTGACGGCCAGCAACTGCGACGGGAAGGCGCGGCGCGTGGAGAGGATATGCGCCAGCCGGGTCGTGAGGACGCGCGTCTTGCCCGTGCCCGCGCCGGCGAGCACGAGGAGCGGGCCGTCGAGCCGCTCCACCGCCGCGCGCTGCGGCGGGTTCAGGCGCTCGAGATAGGGCGAGGTGGAGGCGGGATCGCTGTCCATGGGCGGGGCTGGGTTACACCCTGCCCCGGGCGGCCGCAACGCCGCGTGCGATCCGGGATGGAAGGAAGGCGGCCGAGGCCTATAGTCGTCGTGACCCGGCCGCGCGCGCCACAACCGGCTGGCCCCGGAGGAGATCCAATGCCCGTCTCCCGACGCCAAGCGATGATCGGCGCCGTGGCGCTCGCTCCGGCGCTGCCCGCCACGGCCCAGGACGCCGCGCAGAGGTTGCGCTCCGTCGTCAGGGTTCGCTGCACCGTCCCGGCGGATTCGCGCACGGCCGCCTCGCTCGGCCGCCAGCGCCAGGGATCGGGCGTTCTCATCGACCAGTCCGGCCTGGTGCTGACGATCGGCTACCTGATGGTCGAGGCCGACGGCGCCGAGGCGACGCTCGCGGACGGGCGCACCCTGCCCGCGCAGGTCGTCGGCTACGACCACGAGACGGGCTTCGGCCTCCTGCGCACGCTCGAGCCGCCGCGCATGCCGGCCGCGCCCCTCGGCCGCTCCGCGTCCCTTCCCGAGCACGCGCCGGTGATGATCGCGGCGCACGAGGGCGGCGGCGGCCCGCGCCCGGCCTTCGTGATGTCGCGCCGTCCCTTCGCCGGCAGCTGGGAATACCTCGTCGAGGACGCGATCTTCACCGCGCCGCCGCATCCCGAATGGAGCGGCGCCGGGCTCTTCGACGCCGAGGGGCGCCTCGTCGGCATCGGATCGCTGATGGTCGGCGACGCCAACGGCAAGGGCACGGGCATCCCCGGCAACATGTTCGTGCCGATCGACCTGCTGCCCCCGATTCTCGGCGACATGATCGCCGAGGGCGCGCCCTCCGGGCCGCGCCGCCCCTGGCTCGGGATCGCCACCGAGGAACTCCGCGGCCGGCTCTTCGTGACGCGCGTCACCCCCGGCGGGCCCGCCGAGCGCGCCGGCGTCGAGGCCGGCGACGTCGTCCTCGGCGTGGCCGGCGCGCCGGTGCGCGACCTCGCGGACTTCTATCGCAAGCTATGGGCCTCGGGCGACGCGGGCAGCGAGGTCGGGTTGATGCTGCTCGACGGCACGGGCTCGCGGCAGGTGCGGATACGCAGCGTCGACCGACACTCGCATCTCAGGCTCAGGAGGACCTACTGACGCCCCCGGATCAACCCGCGGCGCGGGCGCCGGCGGCGACGACGCTCTCGTCGCACGCCATGTCGCGTCCGCGGTTCTTCGCCTCGTAGAGCGCGGCATCCGCCCGGCGGACGAGGTCGGAGGGCGACTCGCCGGGCCTGTAGCGCGCGACGCCGAGCGAGACCGTGATGCGGCCGAGGTCCCGTCCCGTCGACTTGAGCAGCATCCGGCGGCCCTTGACGGCCGCACCCAGCCCGTTGGCGAGCCCGAGCGCGTGGGCGAGCGAGGTCGCCGGCAGGATCACCGCGAATTCCTCGCCGCCATAGCGCGCGACCAGGTCCCGGCCCTTCACGCTCGCGACCAGCGTGTGCGCGACCAGCTTGAGCGCCTCGTCGCCGATCACGTGGCCGAAGCTGTCGTTGAAGCGCTTGAAGTGGTCGATGTCGAGGAGGACGAGCGCAAGGTCGCCGCCGCTCTCGGCGGCCGCCGCCATCTCCTTGCCCAGCCGGTCGTCGAAGGCCTTGCGGTTCGCCACCGAGGTGAGCGGGTCGCTCATCGCCTGGCGGCGCGCCTCCTCGAGGTCGTTGCGCAGCGCCTGGACCTCGCGGCTGGAGCCCCGCAGGCCGCCTTCGGCGCCCCGCGAATGCTCGACCATGCGCTTCGTCTCCGAGAGCATGCGTCGTGTCGCCTCGCGCATGACGACGGCCATGTCGGGCATGCGTACCGCCGCCACTATCTCGTCGCCGAAGCGGCCGAGCGCCTCGGTGAACCCTGCGGTCGCCGCGCCCGCGCCAGACAGGGTCTCGGCGATGTTCGCCATCACGCGCCCGAGGCGCTCGCTCGCGTCCGAGACGACCGCGGGGTCGCTCGACGGCGCGCAGAAGCGTCGCCAGAGTTCGGACAGCAGCTCGTCGGTCAGCGGGATAGCGCGCGCGACGAGGTCCTGGATGCTGCGCGACAGGCCGGGATTCTCGCCGCTGATATGGGAGTGCCAGACCGAGTAGTTGGCAGGCGTGGGCGGCAGGCCGAGGCCCGTGAGGCCGTCGATGGTCGCGAAAGCCGTGTCGCGGGCGCTAGCGAGTGCCATTGCGGACATCGCGCGGTTCCTTCACCTTCGAGTGGGCCATCCGGGAAAGGCATCCCGGCGGCGCGATGCAGGAAAACTAGACCCCGAGATGATTCGCGGTAAAGAGACGCTTAAGGTTAAGGCGGCGACGGCGCGCGCCGTCCCGGCGGGCGCCCCTTGATACGGCTGCTCGAGCTGCTCGGCCGGCGCGCCACGCCGATCCTCGCCGTGTCGCTGTTCATCGGCCTCGCCATGCCCGAGCTCGCGCGCCTCGCGCGCCCGCTCGTCGCGCCCGCGATCATCGGGCTCATGGTCTGCAACGTCATGCGGCTCGACCTGCGCGCGATCGCCGGCGCCGCGGCCTCGCGGCCCGCGGCGGCCGCCGCGATGCTCGCCTGGATCATGGTGGGCGCGCCGCTGCTCGCCGCGCTCGTCCTCGCGCCGCTGCCCCTGCCGCCCGCGCTGAAGGCCGCGATCCTGCTGACGGCGTCCTCCCCGGTCCTCACCGCCGCGCCGACCTTCGTGATGATGATGGGTCTGGACGGGGCGCTCGCCGTCTTCTCGGTCATAGCCAGCAGCCTGCTGCAGCCGGTGCTGCAGCCGCCAGTCGCCTATTTCCTGCTCGGCATCGAGCTCGACCTGCCCATCGGGGCGCTGATGGCCCGCCTCGCCGTCTTCGTCGGAATCGGCTTCGCGCTGGGCTCGGTCGCGCGCCGTGTCGCGGGGCCCGAGCGCATCGCCCGCAACGAGAAGGCGATCGGTGGCGCGGCCGTCGGGCTCCTGGTCGTCTTCGGCATCGGCGTGATGGACGGGACCACCGCGCTGGTCCTCGAGAAGCCGACCCTCGTCCTGCTCTACCTCGCGGCGGGCTTCGCGACCAATTTCCTGCTGCAGGCGGCGGGCATCGCGATCTTCTGGCGGATGGCGCGGCCCCAGGGGATGACCACCGCGCTGGTGGGCGGGTGCCGCAACCTCGCCAACCTCGTGGCCGTCCTCGGGCCCGCGGCCGGCCCGGAGCTGGTCCTGTTCCTCGCCGTCGGGCAGTTTCCCCTCTATTTCGTGCCCGCGATATTCGGCCCGCTCTACCGCCGCCTCGCGGCGCCGGGCCGCGCCTTAACCCGCCCTTAACGCGCGCGGCCGCAGCCTGACCCTGAACGTCCCATGGCCAACGCTCTCTCCCTCTACCAATCCGCCGAACGCGCCGACCCGGCGCGTTCGCTGACGAGGTTCCGTTCGTCGGCGGCGATCCAGCGCGAGGTCGAGTACTTCAGGAGCCAGGTCGCCAGCATCAAGACGCCGGAGGACCTCTACAAGAACCGGCGCATGATGGGCTTCGTGCTCTCGGCCTACGGCCTCGACACGGAGATCAACTTCATCGGCCGCATCAAGGCGGTCCTGAACTCGGACCTCGCCGACACGAAGTCGACGGCGAACGTCCTGAAGGACAACCGCTACCGCGAGATCGCCGCTGCGCTCGACATCAAGAAGACCGGGCTCGCGACCATGAAGCTTCCCGCGACGATCGACAGGCTCGCGGAGCGCTTCGTCTCCGCCGAGTACGAGAAGTCGCTCGGCAAGCAGGACCCGGCCGTGCGCGAGGCGCGCTACTTCGCGCAGAACATCGGCAAGGTCACGGACGTCTACCAGATCCTCGCCGACAAGGTCCTGCGCAAGGTCGTGCTCGACACGCTCTCGATCCCCGAGCAGATCGCCATCCAGCCGATCGAGACCCAGGCCGAGATCATCAAGCGCAGGCTCGACATCTCCCAGTTCCGCCCCTCCGGAACCGCCGCCGCCGCGCAGCAGTCGCGCACCGACCTGCAGTCCGACGTGACGGTGCTCGAGCGCGCCCAGGCCGCCGCCGCGGCCACGCGCGCGGGCGAGATCGGGCAGCGCCTGCGCGACATGGTCGGCCGCTACGACGGCCTCGCCGCGCTCCAGGATCCGAGCGGCGCCAATGCCGCGACGATCCCCGTCCACGACGTCGCGATCCCGCGGATCCTGCGCCAGCAGGGCCTCGCGGCGACCGCGGAGGCTTCGATCGGCCAGCTCGCCGACGGCCTCAACCGTCTTTCGGCGCTGCGCCGCCTCGCCGCCGATCCCGCGAACGACGGCAACCTCGCCGACTACAAGGCCGAGTTCGCCGCCACCGCCGCCGCGATGCGCGAGGAAGTCGCGACCGGCGCGACCTATCGCTTCGGCGGCCAGGACGAGAACCTGCTCGACGGCTCGCTGGCCGGCGACCTGTCCGCGACCATCGACACGGCCGGCACGACGGCGACGCTGCGCCGCCAGGACCTTTCCGGCTTCCTCGACGAGCTCGACGCCGCCGACGCCGCCTTCGCCGCGGTGACGGATGCCGGCGACGCCGCCAGCCTGGGCGCGGTCGCCGACGCGATCTCGCGCGGCGGGCCGCAGCTCGGCGCGGCCCGTGACCAGGTGCTCGACGACCGCGAGGCGCTGGCGACGCGGATATCTGGCGTGGGGAACTTCACCTCGACGCTCGACAGCGTCGGGCTGCAGCGCGCCCGCGCCTCGGTCATCGACGCCGACGATCGCGCGCGGCAGGTCGCGACCAGCCTGGCGGCGCTGCGGCAGCTCGCTGTCGACGCAGCGGCGGCGACAGACCCGGCGACGCGCCAGGTCCTCGACGACCAGGCGCAGGTCGCGATCGCCGGGATCACCGCCATGCTCGCCACGCCGGGCACGGGCCTCGACAACCCGCTCGGCGCCGCCGACACGGACTACGCCCTGCCGGATGGCAGGAACCTGACGCTGCGCGGCCGCGACCTCGTGGGCACGATCGGCGACGTGCTCGGCAGCGCCAGCCTCGTGTCCTCGGGCAAGGCGGAGAAGCTGCGCGACGCGATCTCCGCCGACCTGCTGCCCGCCATCACGAAGGCACGCGCGAGCATGGCGATCGACCGCAAGGTCGCGGACAGCGCCGCCACCGTGCTCGACCCGCGCGGTCGGATCGACGAGGCGGTGCGCGCCCTGCGCGCCGAGACGGACGCGATCATCGCCCGCGCCGCCTCCAACGGCACGAACCTGCTGGTCACCGGACAACGCGACATCGTCGTGCGCCAGAAGTCCGGCGGCGCGGTGCTGACGGTCGAGGCCGCGTCCACGTTCCGCGACAAGGTCCGCGCGGACCTCGCGGGCGCCGTCGCCAGCCTTCCCGGCGATGCCGCCGCGGCGCGCGCCACGCTCGCGTCCCTCGCCGCCCATGCGGGCGACGTGGAGTCCGGGCTGCGCGCGTCGCGCGGCCGCGTCGACTTCGCGCTCACCGAGGCGCGCCGCAAGCTCGCCGCCATGCCGGCCGTCGACGCGTCAGGGTCCGCACAGCAGACCGAGTTCACGAAGCGCTTCATCCAGCGCTTCCTGTCGCTGCGCGACGCCAAGTCCGCGGTCGATCCCTCCGCCGGCGCTACCGGCAAGGGCTCGGAGTACCTGGCGCTCTTCGCCTGACCTCCAGCGTCGCCCGCGGGGCGATGGACGCCCCGCCGCCGGCATCGTAGCTATCTGCGCATAGCCACGTGACCGGAAGGATCGCCGCGATGCCCGTCTCCTGCGTCGGACGCAAGAAGGTCGAACTCGACACGCCCGTCCTGCTTGTCGACCTCGACCGCATGGAGGCCAACATAGCGACGATCGCCGGCGCCTGTCGCGCGGCGGGCGTCTCTTGGAGGCCGCATTTCAAGGGGATCAAGGTGCCCGCGATCTCGCTGCGCGCGATCGCCGCCGGCGCGATCGGCATCACCTGCGCCAAGCTCGGGGAGGCCGAGGTCGCGGCGGCCGCGGGCATCCGCGACATCCTGGTCGCCAACCAGATCGTCACGCCGCTCAAGATGGAGCGCCTCGCGCGGCTGCGGCGCTCGGCCGATCCCATCGTCGCCGTCGACGACGCCGGCAACGTCGACGCGCTGGGCGAAGCGGCGCGGCGCGCGGGCGTCGTGCTGCGCGTCGTCATCGAGGTCGACATCGGCATGCGCCGCGCCGGCGTCCTGCCGGGCGAGCCGGTCATCGCGCTCGCCCGGCGCATCGCCGCCACGAAGGGGCTTTCCTTCGCCGGGATCATGGGCTGGGAGGCGCAGGCCGTGGGCATAGCGGACCCCGCGGAGAAGCAGCGCTGCGTCGCCGACGCCATCGCCCTGCTCGCGGGCAGCGCGCGGGACTGCGCGGCGGCAGGACTGCCCTGCGCGATCGTCAGCTGCGGCGGTACCGGCACGATCCGCTACACGATGCACCAGCCCGGCGTGACCGAGATCCAGGCCGGCGGTGGCATGCTGAGCGACATGCGCTACACCACCTCGATGCACGCCGACCTGCCGCCGGCCCTGACCATCCTCGCGACGGTGACGAGCCGGCCGACGCCCACGCGCATCATCTGCGACGCCGGGCGCAAGGCGATGTCGGCGGACGGCGTCAACCCGATGCCGATCGGCCTCGGCGCGATCGCCAGGCTATCCTTCTCCGCCGAGCACTCGACGATCGAGCTGGAGGCGCCGTCTGCGACGCCGCGCATCGGCGACACCGTCGAGTTCGTGGCCGGATACGGGGACACGACCGTGCACATGCACGACACGCTCTACGGCGTGCGCGGCGGCGTGGTCGAGGCCGAGTGGCCGGTGCTCGCGCGCGGCAAGCTCGCCTGAGACGCGCGGCGCCTGATCAGAGCAGGTCCGCGGGAAGCGCCGGCTGGCCGCGCGGCCGCGCGGGCCCGGGCAGGTCGCAAGGCAGGAACCTGCCATGGCCGCGGCGATCCACCGGCGCGCCGCCGCGCATGACGAAGGCGCCGCGCGAGATCACGTGGACCGGCCAGCCCTTCACGACCATGCCCTCGTAGGGCGTGTAGTCGACCGCATGGTGCAGGTCCGCGTTGCGGATCGTGCGCTCGCGCGACGGGTCCCAGAGCGCGATGTCGGCGTCCGCGCCGATGGCCACGCTGCCCTTGCGGCCGGAGAGCCCGTAGATCCGCGCCGGGTTCGTCGCCGTCAGCGCGACGAATTGCTGGAGCGTGATGCGCCCGCGCGAGACCCCGTCGAAGAGCAGTGGCATGCGCGTCTCGATGCCCGGCACGCCGTTCGGTATCCTCCAGAAGGGTGCATCGGTCCCCGCGAGCTTCTTGCCGCGCGCGTCGTCGTAGCGGTAGGGCGCGTGGTCCGAGGAGAAGACCTGGAACACGCCGGAGACAAGCGCGTCCCAGATCACCTCCTGGTTGGCGCGGTCGCGCGGCGGCGGCGAGCAGATGCAGCACGCGCCGAGGAAACCCGGCGCGCCGAGGTCCTCCTCCGTGAGGTAGAGGTATTGCGGGCAGGTCTCCCCATAGACGCGCAGCCCGCGGGCCTGAGCGCGGCGGATCTCCTCCACGGCCTCGCGGCCGGACACGTGCACGATGAGCATCGGCGTGTCGACGAGCTCGCCGAGCGCGATCGCGCGATGGGTCGCCTCGCGCTCCACCGGCATCGGGCGCGAGGTCGCGTGGAAGCGCGGCGCCGTGCGCCCCTTGGCGGCGAGGCGCTGCGTGATCCAGGCGATGCAGTCGGCGTTCTCGGCGTGCACCATCGTCATCGCGCCCTCGCGGCGCGCGAGCGCGAGCACGTCGAGCAGCTGGCGATCGTCCAGCTTCAGGTCGTCGTAGGTCATGTAGACCTTGAACGAGGTGTAGCCGTCGCGGATCAGCGCGGGCAGTTCCTGGCCGACGACCGCCTCGCTGGGGTCGGAGACGATGAGGTGGATCGCGAAGTCGATCCACGCCCTGCCCTCGCCGCGCCGGCGATAGGCATCGACGCTGGCGCGCAAGCCCTTGCCCTTCTCCTGCACGGCGAAGGGGATGATGGTCGTCGTGCCGCCGCAGGCAGCGGAGCGCGTCCCGGTCTCGAAGTCGTCGGCCGTCATCGAGCCGTCGGAGCCGGGCTGCTCGACATGGACATGGCTGTCGACGCCGCCGGGCAGCACGAGCAGCCCACCGGCATCGACCTCGCTGGCGCCGCGCAGGCTGTCGGCGATGGCGACGATGCGCCCGCCCGCGATGCCGACATCGGCGCGGTACTCATCGCTCGCGGTCACCACCGTGCCGCCGCGCAGCACCATCTCGAGTTCCTGCATTCCCGGCCCTCCGGCTAGCGCGCGGCGATCGAGGCGCGGCATGCCGCGCGCATGGCGAGGTTCGGCGTCGAGGCGCCGAAATGCAACCCGGCCGCGGGGTGCGTCATGGCATCGCCCGCCGCGGCGCGAAGGCAAGCGGCGCCAGCCAGAGCGCGGCGCCGATCGCGGCCGCGCAGGCGAAGCGCGCCCAGGGGTCGATTCCAGCGAGGGGCACCAGCAGCAGCATGGCCGCGGTGCCGACGGCGACGCGCCAGCCAGGGGCGAGGCGGCCGCGGAAATGCCCGGCGAGCGCCGCCGCGGCGAGGACGAGCCCGGCGGCGCTGGCCAGCACGGCGCCGAGGAGGTCGAGCCATGCCCCCTGCATCGGCACCACCAGCGCGTGGAGGCAGCCGAGGCCAGCGACCAGGCCCGCGAGGGGGAAGCGCCCGGCCACGCGGCTCGTCAGCACCGGGTCGGCTCCGGCGAGCGACGCCGCGGCGCGCGAAGCTGCGGACGCAGGCGGCATCAAGTCGGCGAGGACCGCGAACCAGAGGACAAGCATATGCGCGGCGAGCACGGGCGCGCCGAGCGAGACCAGGACCGGCGCGAGCAGCGATGCGCCGACGACGCAGGCGGCGGTCGCCTGCAGGCCCCTGCCGAGGAGGAGCATCGCGGCCGCCAGGAGCGCGCCGGCGAGGAGTATGCCGCCCGGTCCCTGCGGGAGCATCGCGCCGGGCGCCGGGATGGCGACACCCGTCTCGGCCAGGCAGGCGACGAGGATCCCGGCGCCCGCGCATGCCAGCGCGACCACGACCATGGCGAGGCCCGCGTCGACCAGGACGCCGAAGGCCTCGCGCACGAGCGGGCGCGTGCCGGGGCGCGACCACAGCATCGCGAGCAGCGAGGCGGCGCCGAGCGCGATCGAGAGCGGCCATGCCGCGTCATGCGCGCCGAACCGCGCCAGCGCGAGCGCCACGGCGATGGCGACCGGCAGCACGAGCAGGATCGCCCGCGGATGCCTGTGGACCCAGGACACGAGGAACGTGGCGAGGAGCGCCCAGAAGGCGGCGAGTTGCGGCGGCGAGCCGAGGGACAGCAGCAGGACCAGGAGCAGGATGGGAAGCAGGAGGGGCGCGTCGCGCATCACCTCGCGCCATGCCGGGATCCCGGCCTCGGGGATGCCGGGCAGCCGCAACCGCTTCGCCTCGAAATGCACGCTGGCAACGATCGCGAGCATGTGGAGCAGCACGCCGATGGCGGCGGCGAGGCAGATCTGGGCGTAGGGGATGCCGGAGATGCCGGCGATCGCGAGGGCGCCCGCGCCCATGACCGGCGGCGTGAACTGGCTTGCCGCCGAGGTCGACACCGCGACGCCGGCGGCGAAGTGCGGCTCGTAGCCGAGCTTCGCCATCGCCGGGATGACCGGCGAGCCGGCCGCGGGATCCCGGGCCGCCGAGGCGCCCGACAGCGTGCCGGACAGCGCCGAGGCGAGCACCGCGACCTTCGCGAGGCCGCCATCCTGGCGTCCCGCGACGCGGGTGCCGAGGTTGCGGAAGAACCTCGCCGCGCCGCCCCTCTCGCTCGCCACGCCGAGGGCGACGAAGATGGCGACCAGCGTCGCCGAGATCCCGGTGACGGGACCATGCAGGCCTATGCCCTCGGCAAGGTAGAGCGCGCCGACGATCTCCGGCAGTTGCGCGTCGTGATGGTGGAGGATGCCCGGCAGGTGATCGCGCGCGAGCAGGAGCAGGAGGCCCGCGGCGACCAACGCCGCGAGGATCGGCGTGACCGCGCGCCTCAGCGCCTCGACGACGAGGAGCAGCGCCATCGCGCCGAGCAGGACCTCGGCGCCGGCCGGCGATGCCGGGCCCATGGAACTGGCGCCGATCCGGCTCGCCGCGAGGACGGCGTGGAGGCCGGCAAGGATCGAGAGCAGCGCCAGCGCGAGATCCGGCACGGAGGGGCGATGCGCGGGCGAGATGCCCGGGCGCGCGGGCCAGAGCAGGAAGGCGAGCGGCAGGAGGAAGGACAGGTGCAGGGCGCGCATCGCGAGCGGCTCGATCGGGCCGGCCAGCGCGCCGTAGACATGGAAGAGCGTCGCCAGCGCGGACCAGGCCGCGACGGCGATGCGTGTCGATCCTGCGAGCGCGCGCATGCCGGGCCGGGCCCTTGTCCTGGCGGACGGAGGTCCCCCGCCGCGTCAGCCGGCCTTGCCGCGCGGCCCGCGGCGGCGCGGCGCCCGGGGATGGGGCGATGGTGGCATCCCGGTTCCCCGGGCCGAGGCGCCGGCCACGGCCACGCCGGCGCCGAGGGCCGCGAGCGCGGCCGCGAGTGAAATGCCCATGCCATCCCCTTGTCGAAAACGACGCTATCCAAGCCCCCCGCCCGAGCGGCTGTCAATCGGCTCTCCCCTGGAGCTTGCGCTCCAGCAGCGGCCGCACGCGGCTGCGCAGCTCCATGCCGCCGAGACCCGGAGGAAGCGCGGGATCGTAGAGGATCTCGAGGAACATCCAGTCGTAGCGCGTGAGCTCGGTGCGGCGGCGCATCATCGCGTCGTCGAAGAGCGAGATCTCCGATCCCGGCAGGTCACTGCGCAAGCCGAGCGACTGCGTCACCTCCTCGTGCACGCAGCGGCGCCTTGCCCAGTCGGGGATGTCGGTGCGCAGGCCGACCACGGCGTAGAGGATCGCGAACCGGTTCCGGTCGAGCGTCAGGTTGGCGAAGCACGGCGTCGTGCCGCTGTCGATGTCGGCCCGCAGCTTCGCGTCGACGGCGGTGATGCGGGCGAGGCGGCGAAGATCCTCCTGGTTGCCGAGGACGACCAGCATGTTAGCGCGCCAGACCTGGACGACGCCGTCGCGCGCGTGGAACGCGTAGACATGCGGGTCCCCGCCCCCGAGGTTGCCGAAGATCCGCAGGTGGGTGGTCGGCGTCGCGAGGCCGAGCTCCATGCCACCCGGCACCGCGCCCCCGGACGGGACCGCGATCGGCGGCACGCTGCGGATGGACAGCCCGGTCGCGGCGGAAAGGCGCGGGACCAGCGCCTCGAGCGTGGCGACCTGGTCGGGCTCGGGGCGCCCGACCATCGCGATGTCGAGCGATCCGCCCTGCCACCTGACGACCCCCGGCAGGGGGACGCCGAACTCCCCGAGCCCCGCGATGCGCAGGAACGCATCGGCGAGCGCGTCCGCGTCGGGAAGCCGCTCGGCACCCCCCGCGCGCCCGGCGCTCGGGGCAAGGAGGAGGAGGACGAGGACGGCGACGCGGGCCACGAGCGCGGCGGCGCGGTCGCCATCGCATCCGATCGGTGCAAGCGCGCTGATCGCGCGCGCCATCCCTGTCGCCGCCCTCGCCCGGCTCACGGCGCCACTATCGCGCCGATGCCCAGGCTGTTCGCCATGCCGGCGTTGTCGAGGGCCTGGCAGGCGGGGCTGGCCTCGAAAGCCTGGTTCCCCGCGGCGATGATGCCCGCCGCCCCCGCGATGGCGTTGGCGACGGCGACGGGCGCGTTCGCGGCTGTCGCGACGGCGGTCGCGGCGAAGCCCGCGGCGCTGAGCGCGTTGTTCACCGTCGCGAGGCCGGAGAGCACGTCCGCCGCGCAGCGTCCCTGCTCGGCCTCGTTCTGCTGCGGCCCGGCCTGCGGCCCGCCGGGCATGTCGGATGCGTTGTATTCGTATCCGATCTCCGCGACGGCAAGGCGGAAACGGACCGTGTCCACGTGGTTCGGCATCGGCACCTCCCTGGTTGCGCGACGGAACCTAGCCATCGCCGCCCGCCCCCGGCAGGTGCGCATCCGGCGTCGCCCGGTGGCGCTACTCCCCCGGCCGCGCACGACGCCGCGCCATCAGCTGCCGACCTGAACCGGGGCGACGAGCGAGCGCAGCGCAGCGAGGATGCTCGGACCCACGATCCGCGACGTGCGCGGGTTGGCGGAGGGCCGGTTGCGGCTCTGCATCGTGAGGCCGATGTCCTCCGCGTCGACCTCGACCGTGTGGATGGCGCCGCCGATGTCCGGGTCGACCCAGATCTCGACCGTCGTGCGGTCGAAGCCGATGCCGCCAAGGCTGAGCGCGATGGCGACGTTGAAATGCCGCGGGAAGGCGGCCGCGGCCTCTGCCGCGCTGCCCTCGAAGACCTTCACGGCCGTCGCCGGCGGCGCCTTGGCGAAGTCGAAGCCACGGTCGAGCACGTAGCGTTCGTGCGCCATCGAGCCGGGCTTGATCTGCGAGCGGAGATGCACGCTGCGGATCGTCCCCTCGCGCGCGCAGCGCAGGATGTCGAGGCCGGGCAGCGCGCCCGAGGCGATGCGCACGCGCCCGCCATGCGCGCGCGCGAGTTCCGCCATCTCCGGGCAGTTGGGCACGCCACCGGCCGAGACCGCGACCAGCAGCCGCCCCGCGCCGAGCGTCGCGCGCGCGATCTCGGGGAAGGAATCCGCGGTCGCGCATTCGACGACGACGTCGACGAGGGCCGGGAGTTCCGCCAGCGGCACGACGCGCGGCCGCGGCTGCAGCGACGCGGCATTCGCCGCGGCCTGCGCGAGGTCGCGCGCGCTGACCGCGACGAGGCGTGCCTCGGGGATCGCCCCTGCGCAGAGGCGACGCGCGAGGTCCTGCCCGACATTGCCGAAGCCGGCGAGGCCGACGCGCAGGTCGCGCACGGGGGCGAGGCTCATGGCGCGCGCCTCCCGCCCTTCGCCGCCCGCCGGGCCGGCGGCCGCGCCTTCGCGCGCAGCGCCGACGCGTAGGCGCGCAGGTCGCGCGCGCGCGGCAGCTCGACGACGCAGCGCCCCAGCGCGCGCACGCGCGCGGCCGGCATCACCGAGCCCGCGAGCAGCTCGAACTTGGCGATCAGTTCCTCGGCGCCCAGCGGCGTCTCCGGATAGCCGCGCGCGATGTCGTTGCGGCGCGTGAAGCGGCGGCCGTCGCGCGTCTCGACCTCGACGATCGAGGCGTAGAAGTCCGGGAAGAGGCTGTCGAGCTCCGGGTCGGAGACCACGCGCACGCGCCGCGCCAGCGCCGCGACCTCGCGGTCCGAGGCACGGCGGTCGACGAAGATGTCGGCGACCTTCAGGCCGCGGTCGGCGACCGCGACGGGCAGGATGTACTGCGCGCAATGGCTCTTCAGCGGGTTGCCGTCGACGCAGTGGATGCCGTCCTTCGGGAAGCGCAGCACCAGCCTCGCGATGTCGGCGGGGCGCAGGTCGTTCTCGCGCACGATGCCGAGCAGCGCGTCGAGGCCGGGATGCAGGAACGACACGCAGGAATATGGCTTGAAGGCGAGCTCCATGATCCCGTCCCACGTGCGGCCGAGCCCCGCGAGCAGCTTGTCCGGGCGCGGCGCGCGGCTGAAGGCGCGGAACACCGTGTGGCCGTGGTCGAAGACCGCGTCCGGCCCGCCGAAGCCGCTCCTGGCCAGCATCGCCGCGGTGACGCCGTTGCGCGCGGCGACGCCCATCTGGAAAGGCCGCGCGTTCTCCGTCGGGTCGCTCTCCCACGCCATCATCCCCGAGGCCTGGCAGGCCGCGAGGCCGAGGGCGCGCACGCAGGCCTCCTCGTCGAGGCCGAGCAGGAACGCCGCCGCGGCGGTCGCGCCGAAGCAGCCGCAGACCGCCGAGGGATGGAAGCCGAGCGCATACTGCTCCGCCGGCCCGAGCGCCATCGACACGCGGTACTCGACCTCGCAGCCGATGGCGACGGCGGCGAGGAACTCCGCGCCCGTCGACCCGGCGTGCTCGCCGACGGCGAGCGCGGTGGGGATCATCACGGCGATCGGATGCAGGATCGCCTCGGGATGGTGAGGCTCGACGTCCGAGGCGTAGCCCATCGTGCCGTTCGCGAGCGCGGCGTTGGCGACCGAGCTGCGGAAGCCGTGGCCGACGATCGAGGCCTGGCCCCGGCCGCCCTGACCGCGCACGAAGGCGGCGATCAGCCGGCCGGTCGAGAAGGCGGGATTGGCAGCGGAGACCAGCGCGCCCGTGCCGTCGAGCACGAGTTCCAGCGTCCGGCTGCGCACCGCCGCCGGCAGCCGCGACGCGCGGAAACCCGCGACGAACCTCGCCAGCGCCCGCGTCGCGGTCGCCCCGCCTGCCTTGCCCGCGCTCATCTCTCCCTCCATTGCCGCCTGTCGCTCGCCGGATGGCCGAAGTCGCGCGGCGCGATCCCGGCGTGGAACCAGGTCACGAAGCTGTAGATGTCGTGGACCGGCATC
>VGDA01000025.1 GCA_016869915.1 Alphaproteobacteria bacterium | reverse complement strand
GCACCGCCGGCACGCGCGACGCCAGCGGGACGCCGAGGTTCCAGGTCGCGTGGAAGAGCTCCGGGCGCAGCCGCGCCAGGACGCGGCGCAGCGCGCCCTGCTCCCAGGCGAGCGGCAGCGTCCGCGGATCGTCCCGCGACCACGCGATCGCGACGGACGCCGGGACCATCGCGAGCGTCGCGAGCCCCGCGAGGGCGACGAGGAGGCCGGTCGCGCGGCGCGTGTCGCGGCGAGGCGCGTTCGCTCGGATCACGAGGGAGGACGGCGCCACCACGACGAGCGCGCCGAGGAAGGTGACCGGCGCCATGCACAGCGCGAAGAGACCGTATTCGGAGGGCCCGAGGATGCGCACGACCACGAGCGTCGCGGCGAGGGAGAGCGCCTGCGCGCCCAGCCTGCCGAGCGCGGTCCAGCGCAGCGCGGGCAGCACGGCCTCGCGCATCACCGGCCCCGCGCGGGGATCGCCGCCGCGGCGAGCGCCCCGCAGGCATGCACGCGCAGCGCCGTCGCCAGCGCCGCGAGGTACCACCAGCCGTCGTAGAAGGCGAAGGAGATGAAGAAGCTGCCGACGCAATAGGCGAGCAGCGAGGCCTGCAACATGCCCGCGAGGTCGTGCGCCCATCGCCAGCCCGCGACGCCCGCCGTGGCGCGGCGCGCGCGGCGCAGGTCGAGCGCCGCGGCGAGGATCATCAGGAGATGGCACGCGAGCGCGAGCGCGCCGGCCTCCGCGAAGGCCTCGAGGTAGGAGTTGTGGACCGCGCGCGGCGTCACCGCCGGGCCGACCTGCGCGACGACATGGGGCAGCGCCGTCGCCTGGAAGCCGAAGCCGTCAGCGGGTTGCGCAGCCCGAGCTCCAGCGCCACGCGCCAGATCGCGATCCGGCCCATGGCGGACGGGTCGCTTCCGTAGTCGTCGATCGAGCCGAGGCGCTTGAGCAGCGCATCGGGCGCGAAGGCGAGCTCGCCGAGCCCGAGCAGCGCGATCGGCGCGAGCATGGCCAGGCGATGGCGGGTGCGCAGCCAGGCCAGAGCCACCATCGCGCCGAGCGCGAGCGCGCCGCCGCGCCAATAGGTGAAGAGCGCGCCGAGCGCCACCAGCGGCACCGAGGCCCAGCATGCGAGGCGAAGGATGCGGCTCTCGCTGTGCATCGCCAAGTAGGCGACGAGCGGCAGGACCATCGCGAGGGCGACCGCGAGGTGGTTGTTGTCGCCGATGATGGATCCGTCGGCGCCGACGACGCGGTAGAGCCGCCGGTCAGCAGCGTGAACAGCCCGCCCTTCAGCCCGAAATAGCCGATCGAGCGCGCGACGATCCAGACGAAGGCGTGGATGCGCAGCTGCGTGCGCAGCATCGCGAGCGTCGCCTGCGCGAGCAGCAGGCCCTTCCAGATCGTGTCCCAGCGCACCGCGCCGATCTCGCGGTCGATCGCGGTCGCATGGGCGATGCCGCAGGCGAGGACCATCCCGGCCATCGCCCAGGACACCGCCGCGCCCGGCGGCAGCGCGCGCTCCCGCGACAGCAGGAAGGTGGCGAGCGTCAGCGCCGCGACGGGCGCCGCGAAGCCGAAGGAGAAATAGCCGTAGGTCTGGCTCTGCGGCTACATCAGCGACAGCCACGCCCAGGCCATCGCGCCCGCGAAGGGCGAGAGCAGCGCGAGCGGCAGCATGCCCGCGTAGATCAGCACGAAGAGATAGGCGCGCATCGCCGGGCCCCTGCCCGGGCCGGCGCGGCGTTCAGCCCCCCGGCGCCCCGCGCGCGCGCCGCGCCGCGGCCGGCTCCTCGCGGCGGATCGCGAGCGGCCCGCGGCCGCGGCCGTGCTCGCCCAGCCGCTCGTTCAGCATCGTCCAGGCGGCCACGTAGAAGGCCGCGAGGCAGAAGAGCAGGAAGGCGAGCGTGTCCATCGGCATCGATCCCCGTGTCCGGCGCCCGCCATCGGCATGGCGGGCGCGGGGATCATGCCACCGCGATCAGCGGCCGGACATCGACGCCGGCCCGTTCAAGCGTGGTACGCACTTCGGACGCCATCGCCACCGCGGCGGGGTTGTCGCCATGCACGCAGATCGTGTCGACGGAGACCGGCACGCGCTTGCCGGTGACGGAGATCACCGCGCCCTCCTCCACCATGCGAAGCACGTTGCGCGCGGCGAGCTGGGCGTCATGGATCACGGCGCCCGCGACCTTGCGGCTGACCAGCATGCCGCGGTCGTCGTAGGCGCGGTCGGCGAAGACCTCCCGCGCGATGCGCAGACCGGCCTTCTCGCCGGCGCGCTCGAGGCTGCCGCCGGGCATCACCATCAGGACGAGGCCGGAATCGATCGCACGCACGGTGCGCGCGATCGCGTCGGCGAGCGCGTCGTCCTCCTGCGCGGCGTTGCCGAGCGTGCCGTGCGGCTTCACGTGCGCGATGCGATGGCCGACATGGCGCGCCATCTGCGCGATCGCGCCGACCTGGTAGACGATCATCTTCTCGATGTCGGCGGGATCCTCGCCGACGAAGCGGCGGCGGCCGAAGCCCCAGGGATCAAGGTAGCTCGGGTGCGCGCCGACATTGACGCCCTTGGCGCGCGCGAGCGCGAGCGTCCGGTGCATGACCAGCGGGTCGCCGCCATGGAAGCCGCATGCGACGTTGGCGGAGGTGACGATGTCCAGCATCGCCGCGTCGTCGCCCATCGTGTAGGCGCCCCAGCTCTCGCCCATGTCGCAGTTCAGGTCCACGCGCGCCATGTCGCCTCTCCCGGTTGATGACCGGCGCGAGCCTAGCCAAGTATCGGCGCCGCGCGCCATCGATCGCTTCGCGACACCGGGCGAGCGGCCGCGCTAGGATCGCGGCGCCGAGGCAGGAGGCTGGAATGGCAGGCATGCGCGAGATCACGGACGGGCTGCGCTTCCCCGAGGGGCCGATCGCGATGCCCGACGGCTCCGTCGTCCTGGTCGAGATCGCCGGCGAGCGCCTGACGCGCGTCATGCCCGATGGCAGGAAGCTGCTCGTCGCGCGCATGCCCGGCGGGCCCAATGGCGCGGCCATGGGCCCCGACGGCATGATCTACGTCTGCAACAACGGCGGCTTCGAGTGGATCGACGATCCCGACCACGGGTTGCGCCCGCGCTTCCAGGCGGCGGACTACTCGGGCGGGCGCATCGAGCGCGTCGATCCGGAGACCGGGCGCGTCGAGACGCTCTATACGTCCACCGACATGGGTCCCCTGCGCGGCCCCAACGACATCGTCTTCGACGGCGAGGGCGGGTTCTGGTTCACCGACCTCGGCAAGGCCCGCGCGCGCGACCGCGACCAGGGCGGGGTATACTACGCGCGCGCCGACGGCAGCCTGGTGCGCGAGGTCGTGCATCCCATTCTGACGCCCAACGGCATCGGCCTGTCGCCCGACGACCGCACCCTCTACGTCGCCGAGACGGAGGGCGGCCGCCTCTGGGCCTTCGACATCGTCGGCCCCGGAGAGATCGGCCGCGCGCCCTGGCCGAGCCCGCATGGCGGGCGCTTCGTCGCCGGCATGCACCGCTACCAGCGCTTCGACTCCCTCGCGGTCGAGGCCTGCGGCAATGTCTGCGTCGCGACGCTCGCGACGCCATGCATCACCGTCATCGCGCCCGACGGGCGCGTGGTCGAGCAGGTCGAGACCGACGACCTGCACACCACGAACATCTGCTTCGGCGGGCCGGCGCTGGGCACCGCATTCGTGACGCTTTCCAATTCCGGCCGCCTCGTCGCGATGGACTGGCCGCGGCCCGGCCTGCCGCTGCACTGGCTCAACCTACGCGCGTGACCGCCGGGTTCCGCATCAGGGCCGCCGGCGACAGCGGCCTCGTCGTCGAGTTCGAGGACCGCATCGACCCGGCGGTCAGCGCGCGCGTGCTCGATCTCGACCGCGCGGTGGTCGCGGCGCGGATCGACGGCGTGCTGGAGACGCTGCCGACCTACCGCACGCTCTTCGTGCGCTTCGACCCGCTCCACGCCGACGCGGCGGGGCTCGAGGACAGGCTGCGCGCCATGGCAGCTGCGGCGAGCGGCGAGGCGAAGCCCGGCAGGCTCTGGCGCATCCCCGTCGCCTATGGCGGCGCGCATGGCGAGGACCTGGAGCACGTGGCGCGCGAGAAGGGCATGACGGCCGCGGAGGTCGTGAAGCTCCACAGCGGCACGACGTACCACGTCTACATGATCGGCTTCGTGCCGGGTTACGCCTATCTCGGCGGCCTCGACCCGAGGCTGCACATCTCGCGCCGCACGAACCCGCGGCTGCGCACGCCGGCGGGCATGGTCGCGATCGGCGGCCAGCAGGCGGCGGTGCAGTCGATCGCCGCGCCCTCGGGCTGGCACATGCTGGGCCGCACGCCGGTGCGCCTCTTCGACATGCGGCGCGCCGAGCCGTTCCTCGTCCAGCCCGGCGAGCGCGTCGCCTTCGAGCCGATCGACGCCGCACGCTTCGAGCGCCTAGACGCGCTTGCCGAGCGCGGCGAGACGATCCTGGAGCCCGAGGGATGAGCGCGCTGGTGGTCGCCGCCCCCGGCCCGCTCTCGACGCTCCAGGATTCCGGGCGCTGGGGGCACCTGCGCAACGGCGTCACGCCGGCCGGCGCGATGGACATGATCGCGCTCGCGGCGGCGAACCTGCTCGTCGGCAACCCGCCGGGCGAGGCGGCGATCGAGTTCACGCTGGCGGGCGACACGCTCGAGCTCGACGCCGATGGCGCGCGCATCGCGGTGGCCGGCGACGTCCCGCTGACGGTCGCGGGCGCGGCGGTCGCGTCCTGGCGCAGCTTCGTCCTCCGGCGCGGCGAGAAGCTGCAGGTCGGCGCGCTCAGGCGCGGCGCGCGCGGCTACCTCGCCGTCGCGGGCGGCTTCGCGACGCCCCTCGAGCTCGGCAGCCGCTCGACCCATGTGCGCTCCGGCCTCGGCGGCGGGCCGCTGCGCGCCGGCGACCGCCTGCCCCTCGCGCGGGACAAGGCGCCGGCCGGCGCCGACGTGGCGCTCGACCCGGCCGCGCTTCCCTATCTCGATGGCGCGATCCGCGTCGTGCTCGGGCCGCAGGACGACCGCTTCACCGCCGAGGGCATCGCGACCTTCCTCGCGGGCGAATACGCCGTGACCGCCGAGGCCGACCGCATGGGCTACCGGCTCGACGGGCCCGAGATCGAGCATCGCGACGGCTTCAACACGATCTCGGACACGGTCCTCACCGGATCGATACAGGTCCCCGGCACGCGCAAGCCGATCGTGCTGATGGCGGACCGGCAGACGACCGGCGGCTACCCGAAGATCGCGACCACCGCGACCGCCTCGCTGCCGAGCCTCGCGCAGATGAAGCCCGGCGACAGGCTGCGCTTCGCGGCGGTCGGAGTGGCGGAGGCCCGCGCGCTGCTCGCGCGCCAGGTCGAGGCGATGCGCGCCTTGCCCGCGGCTCTGCGACCGGTGCTGCGCGACTCCAACAGCCTCACGAGCGAGGCGCTGCTCTCGGCCAACCTGATCGACGGAGTCGTGGGGCCCGACGCCTGACGGCGCCGGCGGTCACTGCGCGGCTTCGGCGTAGTCCGCGGACCCGGCCGCGCGCGCGGCGCCGCCGCGGCTGAAGCTGAGCGTCACCTCGCCGATCGCGATGCCGAACTTCGACACGCGCGCGCGGTTGAGCATCACGCCACCCGGCTGCAGGAACATCCAGTCGTCGAAGTCGACGTTCCAGGTCGACTCGCCGACCTTGAGCGCCAGCACGTAGCGCCAGTTGAGCGCGTTGCCGGCGACGCGGCCCTGCGCCACGCCGACGACGTCGTCCGCGCGCCCCTCGTAGGCGCCCGGCGCCGTGCGGCGCAGGCGCCAGACCCGGCGCTCGCGCTCGCCATCGGAGTAGACGAAGTCCTCCTCGAGCACGAAGCCGTCCGCGCCCTCGCGCCGCCCCGCGATGTCGACGGTGAATTCGCGCCGCACGCGGCCGAACCTGTCCTCGAACATCCCCCAGGCGCGGGTGCGCCCGTCGAAATACTCGTAGAGGTCGAGCCTGGGCTCCCGGCCCACGAAATCCTCGATGCGCATGTCCTGGCACCCACCGATGGCGAGGGCGGCCAGCAGGAACGCGGCCGCGCGTAGCGTCTTCATGACCCTTGTTCGTCCGCCGCGCGCGATCGGATCACCTCGCGCAGCCGCGCCTGTCGCGCCGCGTCGATCGGGAAGCGCCACATCGCCGCGATCGCCGCGAGCTTCAGCGCGACCGGGAACCAGGCGTAGAGCGCGGCCAGCGCGAAGGCGCCCGTCGCGGCGCCTCCCCCGCCCGCCCCGCCGGGCACGAAGCCCGCGAGGTCGAGCAGCGGGAAGGCGATGCCGACCGCGAGCGCCAGCGCCAGCTTCGTCGCCATGCCCCAGAGCGCGAAATAGAGCCCGGCCCGGCCCTCGCCGCCCGCGGCGCTGTCCTCGTCGACGACATCGGCCTGGATCGCCGGCGGCAGCGCGAGGTCGGCGCCGAGGCAGAGGCCGGTCGCCACGCAGATCGCGGCGAAGCTCCAGGTAGCGCCGGGCTCAAGCAGCGGCGCCGGGGCGAAGGCGACGCAGTTGGCGATCATCGCCACGCACCAGGCGCGGTGCTTGCCGAGGCGCCGGGCAAGCGCCAGCGCCAGCGGCACCCCGGCGAGGCCGGCGAGGAAATAGGCGAGCAGGAACGGGCCCTGCAGCGCCGCGAGGTCCAGCCGGTGGGCGACGAAGAGCAGGAACAGCGTCGAGGGCAGGCCGTTGGCGATGCCGTTGAGGAACCACGCGCCGAGCAGGCGCCGGAACGGGCGGTTGGCGGCCAGCAGCGCCCAGCCCGCGCGCCAGCCCTGGGCGGCCGCGCGCAGCGGCGGCGGCTCGGGCACCAGCGCGAGCATGGCGATGCCGGCGGGCGGCAGGAGGAGGCAGGTCAGCACCGCCAGCATGGCGAGCGCGGCAGCCGCGCCGTCCCGCGCGCCGGCGAGGCCGAGCGCGGGCAGCAGCGCCGGGAGCGACGCGGCGAGGATGACGCCGCAGAGCGCGAACCCCTCGCGCCACGCCGCGACGCGCGCGCGTTCCGCGTAGTCCTCGCTGAGTTCCGCACCCCAGGCCTGGTGCGGCACCTGCATCATCGTCCAGCCGAGATAGAGGACGAAGCTCCAGCCCAGCAGGTGCGCCGCGCCCGCGCCTTCCGGTGGCCGGAAGAGCATCCAGGCGCCCGCCAGCACCAGCGGCAGCGAGGCCGCGAGCCAGGGCTTGCGCCGGCCGAGGCGGCCGCGGGTGCGGTCGCTGAGATGCCCGACCACGGGATCGGTGACGCCGTCCCAGAGCCGCGCGAGCAGCAGCATCGCGCCAGTCGCGGTCAGGCCGAGCCCCATCGTCTCGGCCCAGAAGCCGGGCAGGTAGACGAGCATCGGCAGGCCGAGCATCGCTGCGGGCAGCGCCGGGGCGCCATAGGCGAGGAGGATGCGCGCGGGAACCGGCGCCCGGGGCGTGGAGGTCACGCTCCTTGTTCGCGCCGCGCGGCGCGGCGGATCAGCGCGGGCCGCCGGGCTAGCGGCGCACCAGCGCGGCCTGAAGGACGTCGGTCGAGCCGGTGCGGAAGCCCGCCTCGCAATAGGCGAGGTAGAACTCCCACATGCGCTTGAAGCGGCGGTCGAAGCCCATCGGCTCGAGCTCGTGCCACGTGGCCTGGAAGCGCCGGTTCCACTCCGCGAGCGTGCGCGCGTAGTGCTGGCCATGGAATTCCGCGCGGTCGAGAGCGAGGCCGGCGCGGTCCCACTGCCGGTGCAGCGCCTCCATCGAGGGCAGCATGCCGCCGGGGAAGATGTAGCGCTGGATGTAGTCGACGCCGCGGCGATAGCCCTCGAACCAGCGGTCGGCGATGGTGATGATCTGCAGCGCGGCGCGCCCGCCGGGCTCGAGCACGTCGCGCACCTTGCCGAAATAGACGGGCCAGTGGCGCTCGCCCACGGCCTCGAACATCTCGATCGAGGCGACGCGGTCGAACCTGCCCTCGACGTCGCGATAGTCGATGAAGCGCGCCTCGACGCGCTCGCCCAGCCCCTCGCGCTGGATGCGCCGCCGCGCGAAGTCGAGCTGCTCGCGCGAGACGGTGATCGCGGTGACGCGCGCGCCGAACTCCTTGGCCGCGACCTCCGCGAAGCCGCCCCAGCCGCAGCCGATCTCGAGCACGCGCTGCCCCGGCGCCAGCTCCATCATCCGCGCGAGGCGGCGGTACTTCGCCTCCTGCGCGGCGCGGAGGTCGTCGTCCTCGCGCTCGAAGACCGCGGAGGAATAGGTCATCGAGGGATCGAGCCAGCGCTCGTAGAACGCGTTCCCGAGGTCGTAGTGGTGCGCGATGTTGCGCCGCGAACCGCGGCGCGTGTTGTCGTTGAGGCGGTGCCAGAGCCGGCGCAGCGCGGTGACGGCGCGCGCGCCCATGTGCAGGCCGGAGAAGGCGTCGGCGTTCGCGGCCGCCAGCGTGAGAAGCGCGGCGAGGTCTGGCGTGTCCCAGTCGCCGTCGATGTAGGACGCGCCGAGCCCGACCGACCCGCCGAGGACGAGGCGCGCGACCATGCGCGGGCGCTGCACGACGATCTCCGCGTCGGGGCCGGGCCGCGGCCCGGCGACGCGATAGGCGCGCCCGTCGCCGATGCGGACGACGAGGCTTCCCGTGTCGATGCGCGCGGCGAGGCCGAGAAGGATCCGCAGGCTGCGCGGCAGGCCCTTCGTCGCCCCCGGAACGCGCGGGTCCAGCATGTTCATGCGCTCACTCCTGCGCCAGGCGGCTGAGGTCTGGAGTGGAATTGAGCGCCCTTCAGCCAGAGTTTCAAGGCCTGCCAGTGGATGCCCCCAAGGACCTTGAGGGTAAGGAAGGGATACGCGAGGAAGCAGCGCAGCAGCCGCGCGTCGTCGAGCGGCATGCGGCGGCCGCGATGCGTGGCCACGAGGAGGGGCCCGTCGGGCCCGCTCTCGTTGATCGCGATGAAGAGCTCCTCCTCCGGCACCCGCACGCGGAACGCGTAGCGCGCCGCCATGCCGATGAAGGGCGAGACGTGGAAGACCTTGTCGCGCGCGTGGCGCAGCGTGGCGCCCGGCGCGGGCGCGGCGGCGATCGGCACGAGGTAGCCGTGCTGGTCGCCGAAGGTGTTCTTCACCTCGTAGAGGATCGCGCGCAGCTCGCCGCCCGGCCCGTGGCACCAGTAGGTGGAGAGCGGATCGAAGCCGATGCCCAGCACGCGCGGGAAGCAGTGCAGGAAGATCCGGCCGCCCGCGACGTCGACGCCGGCGTCGGCGCAGGCCTTCTCCACCCAGGGCCGCAGCGCAGAGCCGTCGCGCGGCCCGTGGTCGCGGTCGCGCAGCGAGAAGACGCCGCGGCCGTTATGCGCGAAGAGGCGCAGGCGACGACCGAGCTCCGGCAGCTCGTCGATGTCCACCATGATCGAGAAGACGCTGTAGACGAAGCGGTGGCCGAACGGGCGCAGCCTCCGGTGCATCACCTCGCCCGCGTAGAGGCAGCTCGCCGGCATCGCCCCCTCAGCGCGGCAGGGCGGCGGCGCGCTCGGGCAGGAACTCCGCGGCGCCGGCGCGTTCGCCCGCCGCCGCCCACGGCCTGCGCACGCCGAAATTCTCCGCCACCTCGAGGCCCGCGCGCAGCCCGTCCTCGTGGAAGCCGTGGCCGCACCACGCGCCGCAATACCAGATGCCGCGCGTGCCCTGGATCGTCGGCAGGGCGAGCTGCGCGGCATGCGCCCCGGCGTCGAAGCAGGGATGGTCGTAGTCGAAGCTCGCCACCACCGCCTCGTCGCGCGGCGCGCGCAGCGGGTTGAGCGTGACGAAGAGCGGCCAGGCCGGGTCCAGCCCCTGCAGCCGGTTCATCCAGTAGGTGACCGACAGCGACATGTCGCGCGCGTCGCCGGAATTGCGCTCGGCGAGGTAGTTCCACGCGGCCCAGGCGCCGCGGCGGCGCGGCATCAGCGCGGGGTCGCGGTGCAGGATCGCGACGTTGCGCTGGAAGCGGAACGCGCCGAGCACGCGGCGCTCGGCCTCGCTTGGCTCCGCGAGCAGCGCCAGGGCCTCGTCGGCATGGGTGGCGACCACGACATGGTCGAAGCGGCGCGACCCGCCGCGCGCATCGACGACGCGCACGCCGCCGGACTCCGTCGCGAGCGACGCCGCGGCGCAGGCGATGCGCAGCGCGGGCGACGAATCGGCGACGAGGCGGCGCAGGTATTCGCGGCTGCCGCCGGCGACGGTGCGCCAGGCCGGCCGGCCCCAGACGCCGAGCAGCCCGTGGTTCTCGAAGAAGCGCACGAAGCTCTGCGCCGGGAAGGCGAGCATCTCGCTCACCGGCACCGACCAGATGGCGGCGCCGATCGGCAGCAGGTGGTCCTCGACGAAGCCGCGCCCGTAGCCCTCGCGCGCGAGCCATTCGCCCAGCGTCAGCGCGGGATCCTCTCCGTCCAGCACGGCGCGCGCGGAGCGGAAGAAGCGCAGGATGTCGCCGAGCATGCCCCAGTAGCGCGCGCGCAGCAGGTTGGAAGGCTGGGCCGCGAGCCCCGCCCAGGCGCCCGCGTTGTACTCGAGCCTGCCGCCGTCGATCGACACGCCGAAGGACATGTCGCTCGCCAGCGTGGGCACGCCGAGATGGGCGAAGAGCGCGGTGAGGTTCGGGTAGTTGCGCTCGTTGTAGACGATGAAGCCGGTGTCGACGGGCACCGGGCGTCCGCCGCATTCCGCCTCGACCGTGTTGGAATGCCCGCCGAGCCGCGCCTCGCGCTCGTAGACGGTGACGCGGTGGCGGCTGGAGAGCAGCCAGGCCGCGGACATGCCGGAGATGCCGGAGCCGATCACCGCGATGTCGAGCGGAGCGGGGCCCGCGGGGCGCGGGAAGAGGGAACCGTCGGCGCTCAAATGGGATTCTCCGTGGCGCTCACGCCGGCTTCCTGAGTTTCGAGAAGGCGGCCAGCGCGCGGTCGCGCGCGACGCCATGGTCGACGATGCGCCTGGGGTAGCCGCGCCCGAGTTCCACGCCCGCGGCGCGCAGCGTGGCGTCGTCGGCCTCCCAGGGGCGATGGATGAACTTCGCGGGGAGCCTCGCGAGCTCGGGCACGAAGCGGCGGACGTAGTCGCCCGCGGGATCGAACTTCTCGCCCTGCAGCACGGGGTTGAACACGCGGAAATACGGGGCCGCGTCGGCGCCGCAGCCCGCGACCCATTGCCAGGACGCGGCGTTGTTCGCGAGGTCGGCGTCGACCAGCGTGTCCCAGAACCAGTCCTCGCCCTGGCGCCAGTGCACCAGCAGGTCCTTCACGAGGAAGGAGGCGGCGATCATGCGCACGCGGTTGTGCATCCAGCCCGTGGTCCAGAGCTCGCGCATGCCGGCGTCGACGATCGGGTAGCCGGTGCGCCCGCGTCGCCACGCCGCCAGCCCGGCCTTGTCCTCGGCCCAGGGGAAGGCGTCGAAGTCGTCCCGCCAGTTGCGCTCCGGCAGGTGCGGGAAATGATGGAGCAGGTGGTACGCGAATTCGCGCCAGAGGATCTCGCTGACGAAGTGGTCGGGGCCGCCGCCCTCGCGCAGCTTCGCCGCGTGCCAGAGCTGGCGCGGCGAGATCTCGCCGAAATGCAGGTGCGGGCTGAGGCGCGACGTGGCCTCGATGTCCGGGCGGTTGCGCTCCTCCTTGTAGCCGGCGATCGGGCCCGCGAGGAACGTCGCGAGGCGCGCCTGCGCGCCCGCCTCGCCCGGCGTCCACGACGCGCGCAGCCCGCCTGCCCAGTCGGGGGCCACGGGAAGAAGCGCCAGGGCCTCGAGCGGCAGGCTGGCCGGCATCGCCGCGGGGCGCGCGAGGCTGGCGGGCGCGGCCAGCGGCGCGGCGGGCGCCGGCGCCGCGCGGCAGGCGCGCGCGAAGGGCGAGTAGACCTTGAACGGCCCGCCGGTCTGCGTGGCGATGGTCCAGGGTTCGAAGAGCAGGCTGGCGTTGAAGCTGCGCGCCTCGATGCCGCGCGCCTGCAGGGACCACTTGATCGCCTCGTCGCGCGCACGCGTCGCCGGCTCGTAGCAGCGGTTCCAGTAGACGGCGCGCGCGCCGGTCTCCTCCAGCAGCGCGTCGAGCTCGCGCGCCGCCGGGCCGATGCGCAGCACCAGGCTCGCGCCGAGCGCCGCGAGGTCGCGCTGCAGCGACGCGAGCGAGTGGTGGAGCCACCAGCGCGATGCGCCGCCGCGCTTCCACGCGCCCGCGCCATCGTCGTCGAGCACGTAGGCCGCGACCACCGGCGCGCCGCCTTCCGCGGCGGCGCGCAGCGCCGGGTTGTCGGCGAGGCGCAGGTCCTGCCGCAACCAGACGAGGACGGGAGGCTTCGACATGCGTGCGCGGGCCGCTTCGGTGTTCGAGGGACGGGGACCCGCGGCCGGGGCTGCGGAGGAAGCAGCATTACCACAGTCCTTCGCATTAGTACGGAAGGCCTCTAGGGCCGGATCACCCCGGCGCGGGAAGCCGCCGCGCCAGCTGCGCCTTCGCGACGAGGTGCAGCCTCTCGCGCCCGAGCATCAGCACCCTGAACCCCGCGCGGCCGAACAGCCCGCTGACCGCCTGGTCCATGCAGTCGAGGCCGCCGGCATAGGCCCCGAAGGCGGGCATCACCATGCGGCTGCCGTCGGTCACGAAGCATGGCGCGGTGATGCGGCCGCCGCGCGTGTCGACGCTGGCCTTGGGATGGAGATGGCCGCAGACCTCGCCCGGCGCCGGCGCCGGCGCCGTCGTGGGCAGGTGCCGCAGCCGCAGCGCGCCGAGGGAAAGCTCGCCCGCGACCTCGCCGCCAAGGCCCGCGGGGACCTCCGGGTCGTGGTTGCCAGCGATCCATGTCCAGGGCTGCGCGGCCACCATGCGCTGCAGCTGCTCGCGATCCGCCTGGTCGAGGCGCGCGCCGGCCTCCGCGTCGTGGAAGCTGTCGCCGAGGCAGGCGACGCACCGCGGCCGGAAGCGGCGCAGCGCGCGCGCGAGCCTGTCGAGGGTCGCGCGCGTGTCGTAGGGCGGCAGGAACTGGCCGCGCCGCGCGAAATGCGAGCCCTTCTCGAGATGCAGGTCGGCGACGACGAGCGTCGCGCTCTCCGGGTGGAAGAGCGCGCCGGAGACGTCGGCGAGCAGCGCGGTGTCCGCGAGCGTGATGCGTGCGGTCATCGCGCGAGCCTAGCAGGAGTCGCCGCGCGCGCGGCCGGTCCTCACAGCAGGCGCGGCTGCGCGCCCGCGCCGCCCGTCGCCTCGTCGACCAGCGCCTGCGCCACCTCGTCGAGCAGGTCGTCGCGCGCCGCGCCGGAGACGTTCTCGCGCCCGATCTCCAGCAGGACGGGCACGGCGAGCGGCGAGACGCGGTCGAGCCGGCGCACCTCGATGCGGCCACGGATGCGCGCGAGGAAGTCGCCGAGCCGGCGGATGTCGGCCATGCCCGACGCCGCCTCCGCGCGCGTCGCGCGCAGCAGCACGTGGTCGGGCTCGTGGCTGCGCAGCACGTCGTAGACGAGGTCGGCGCTGAACGTCACCTGCCGCCCGCTCTTCTCCATGCCCGGATGCCGCCGCTCGATGAGGCCGGCGACGATCGCGACGTTGCGGAAGGTCCGGCGCAGCATCGACGATTCCGCGAGCCATTCCTCGAGGTCGTCGCCCAGCATGTCCTCGTCGAGGAGCGCGGCGACGTCGCGCGCCGGCGACAGGCTCCAGGCCGCGACGACGTAGTCGGTCGCGACGAAGCCGAGCGGCCGCAGCCCCGCGCGCTCCATCCGCCTCGTCAGCAGCATGCCCAGCGTCTGGTGCGCGTGGCGCCCCTCGAAGCAGTAGGCGACGAGGAAGGACTTGCCGCCGCGCGGGAAGATCTCGACCAGCAGCCCGTCGGCGCGCGGCACGACCGAGAAGACGCGCTGCAGCCGCAGCCATTCGCGCACCTCGCCGGGCAGCTCCTGCCAGCGCGCGGGATCGGCGAGCAGCGCGCGCACCCGCGCGGCGAGCTCGGTCGTGAGCGGCAGCCTGCCGCCCTCGTAGACCGGCACCTTCGGGTCCTCGCCCGCGGCGGGGGAGACCTCGAGCAGGCCGCCGCGGATGCGCTCGAAGCGCAGCAACCGGCCCGCGAAGGCGAAGCTGTCGCCGGGCTTGAGCCCCTGCGCGAACCACTCCTCGACCTCCCCCAGCGCGCGGCCGCGGCCGAGCACGACCTTGAGCATCGGCGCCTCGACGATCGTGCCGACATTGAGCCTGTATTGCCGCGCGACATGCGGGCCGACGACGCGCCACGTGCCGTCGCTGGCGCGGAACAGGCGCCTGAAGCGATCGTAGCCGCGCAGCGCGTAGCCGCCCGTCGCGACGAAGGAGACGACGTCGTCGAAGTCGCGCCGCTCGAGCGCCGCGTAGGGCGCCGCGCGGCGCACCTCGTCGTAGAGCGCATCGGCGGCGAAGGGCCCGTGGCAGGCGCAGCCAAGGACGTGCTGCGCCAGCACGTCGAGCCCGCCCGGCCGCGGCCGCGGCGCGTCGATCTCGCCCGCGTCGATCGCCTCGATCGCGGCCTCGCATTCCAGCAGCTCGAAGCGGTTGGCGGGCACGAGCAGCGCGCGGCTCGGCGCGTCGAGGCGGTGGTTCGAGCGGCCGATGCGCTGCAGCAGCCGCGCCGCGCCCTTGGGCGCGCCGACCTGCACCACGAGGTCGACGTCGCCCCAGTCGATGCCGAGGTCGAGCGACGAGGTCGCGACCACCGCGCGCAGCCGCCCCTCCGCCATCGCCGCCTCGACCTTGCGGCGCTGCTCGACCGAGAGGCTGCCATGGTGGAGCGCGATCGCAAGCCCGTCCTCGTTGAGGCGCCACAGCGCCTGGAAGCAGAGCTCGGCCTGCGCGCGCGTGTTGACGAACACGATCGCGCTGCGCGCCTCGCGCAGCGCGGCGTAGACGTCGGGCATCGCCTGCAGCGCCATGTGCCCGCCCCAGGGCATGCGCGCGGAGGGCACGAGGACGCGGATGTCGGCCCGCGCGCCGCCGCGCCCGCGCAGCACGAGCGGCGGCTCGGCAAGGCCGGCGCCGAGCCAGCGCGCGAGGCGCGCGGGATCCGCCACCGTCGCCGACAGGCCGACGCGCCGCGCCGCCGGCGCCAGCACGGCGAGGCGCGCGAGGCCCAGCGCGAGCAGGTCGCCGCGCTTTCCCGCCTCGAGCGCGTGGATCTCGTCCACCACCACGGCGCGCAGCGAGGCGAAGCTCGCGCGCGCCGCCGGGTCGGCGAGCATCAGCGCGAGGGATTCCGGCGTCGTCATCAGGAAATGCGGCGGCCGCTCGCGCTGCCGGGCGCGGCGCGCCTGCGGCGTGTCGCCGGTGCGCGCCTCGGCGCGCAGCCCGGGCGCCAGCTCGGCGAGCGGCACGTCGAGATTGCGGTGCACGTCGACCGCCAGCGCCTTGAGCGGCGAGACATAGAGCGTGTGCAGCCCCTCCTCCGGCCGCGCCGCGAGCTCCACGAGGCTGGGCAGGAAGCCGGCCAGCGTCTTGCCACCGCCGGTCGGCGCGACGAGCAGCGCCGAGCGGCCGTCCCGCGCGGCCTGCAGCAGCGCGAGCTGGTGCGCGTGCGGCGTCCATCCGCGCGCCGCGAACCAGCGCGCGAAGGCCTCCGGAAGCAGGTCGTGGACGGTGGTCTGCGCCATGCGCCGCCAACATAGGACGCGCGCCGGCGCTTGCATCGACCCGCGCGCGGCCCATCCTCTGTGCCTTCCCTCCGAGGACCAGCATGCGCGCGGAAGACTGGATCCGCCCGACGCCGCAGGGCCTGCATGTCGGCCCGGGCGATTTCTACATCGACCCCGTGCGCCCGGTTGCGCGCGCGGTGGTCACGCATGGCCATGGCGACCACGCACGCCCCGGCAACGACGACGTGCTGGCGACCGCGGGGACGCTCGCGATCATGCGCGCGCGCTTCGGCGACGCCGCGGGGAAGCGGCTGCAGGCCGCCGCCCTCGGCGAGGAGATCCGCGTCGGCGACGTGCGCGTCCGGCTGGCGCCCGCCGGCCATGTCCTCGGCTCGGCGCAGGTCGTGCTCGAGCATGCCGGCACGTGCGTCGTGGTCTCCGGCGACTACAAGCGCCGCCGCGACCCGACCTGCCCGCCCTTCGAGCCGCAGCGCTGCGACGTCTTCGTGACCGAGGCGACCTTCGGCCTGCCCGTCTTCGTCCATCCGCCCGACGACGGCGAGGTCGCGCGGCTGCTCGCCTCGGTCGCGCGCAACCCGGAGCGCGCGCATCTCGTCGGCGTCTACGCGCTCGGCAAGTGCCAGCGCGTCATCCGCCTGCTGCGCGAGGCGGGATGGGACGCGCCGCTCTTCCTGCATGGCGCGCTGCAGCCGCTCTGCGCGCTCTACGAGGAGCTCGGCGTCCCGCTCGGCGCGCTGCGCCCCGTCGCCGGCGCGCGGCGCGAGGAGCTGGCGGGCGCGATCGTGCTCGCCCCGCCCTCGGCCCTCGCCGATCGCTGGTCGCGCCGCCTGCCCGACCCCGTCGCGGTCGCCGCCTCGGGCTGGATGCGCATCCGCCAGCGCGCGCGCCAGCGCGGCGTCGAGCTGCCGCTCGTCGTCTCCGACCATGCCGACTGGCCGGAGCTGCTGCGGACCTTCGAGGAGGTCGACGCGCCCGAGATCTGGGTCACGCACGGGCAGGAGGACGCGCTCGTCCACGCCGCGGCGCTGAAGGGACGCCGCGCGCGCGCGCTGCGCCTGGTCGGCCTCGGCGAGGAGGACGCGTGAACCGCTTCGCGCGCCTGCTCGACGACCTGCTGCTCTCGCCGTCGCGCGGCGGGAAGCTGCGCCTGCTCGCCACGCATTTCCGCGAGGTGCCCGACCCCGATCGCGGCTGGGCGCTGGCCGCGCTCACCGGCGCGCTCGACTTCCGCCACGCCACG
>VGDA01000024.1 GCA_016869915.1 Alphaproteobacteria bacterium | reverse complement strand
GTCGGCCGACATCGCCGCGACGGTGATCGGGCGCCCGCGCATCGATCCGGAATTGTCGATCAGCAGGCCGACGACGGTGTCGCGGAACTCGGTGTCGCGCTCGCGCTTGTAGGAGAGCGGATAGGCTGGGTTGGTGACGACGCGCGACAGCCGCGCCGCGTCGAGCATCCCCTCCTCGAGGTCGAATTCCCAGGAGCGGTTCTGCTTGGCGAGCAGGCGACGCTGCAGGCGGTTCGCCAGCCGCCCGATCACGCTCTGCAGGTGGCCGAGCTGCTGGTCGAGCTGCAGGCGCAGCCGCGCCAGTTCCTCGGCGTCGCACAGCGATTCCGCGTCGACGACCTCGTCGAACTCGGTCGTGAAGGACTTGTAGCTCGGCAGCGCGTTCTGGCCCGACCAGTCGTTCTGCGGGCGCCAGCGGCGGCCGGGGCGCTCGGGCCCGTCCTCGCCCATGCCCATGCCCTCCTCGCCCTCGGCGTCCTCGGCCGCGCCCTCCTCGCCCGCGTCGCCGGCCTCCTCGCGGCTCTCGCCGCTCATGCCGTCGTCGGAGGAATCCTGCTCTGCCTCGCCCTCGGTGCCCTGCCGGGACTGGTCCTGCTCCTGCTGGCCCTGGCCCTGGTCGTCCTCGGGCTCGGGCTCGGCCGCGTCGGCCTCGCCCAGCTCGAGGTCCTCGATCAGCCTACGCGCCAGCTCCGCGAAGGCGGACTGGTCGTCGAGCACGCCGGACAGGCGCTCCAGGTCGGTGCCGGCCTTGGACTCGATCCAGGGCCGCCAGAGGTCGACCATCTTGCGCGCGGCCTGCGGCACGGGCTGGCCGGCGAAGGCCTCGCGCGCGAGCAGGCCGACGACCTCGACCAGCGGCGCCGCGTCGCGGTCGGTGACGCGCGCGAAGCCCTGGGTGCGGCAGCGCTCCTCGGAGGCGGCGGCGAGGTTGCGCGCGGTGCCCTGCATGCGCAGAGCGCCGCGCGCCTCGCAGCGCGCCTGCTCGACCGCGTTGAACACCTGGCGCGCCATCGCGCCCGATGGCGCGCGGCGCCGGTGCAGCGCCTCGTCGTGGAAGCGCAGCTTCAGGCTAATCGCGTCGGCCTCGCCGCGGATGATCGCCATCTCCTCGCGCGCGATCTCGCGCGAGGGCGCCGGCAGACGCGCCTCCTTGCCGCGCAGCGACGCGGGCTCGGGCGCGAAGGCGACCTGCAGCTCCGGGTCGCGCGCGATCGCTCGCATCGCGGCGCCGGTCACCTGCCGGAACGCCTCGACCGGCCCCTCGTTGGGCTTGCCTGCCATGTCAATGCCGCGCGGCCCGCCGCCGCCCTCAGGCCAGGCGCGCCTTGCCCGAGCCCATGTCGAGCTCGGAGCCGAAGCAGCGCTGGTAGTACTCGGCCACGGTCGCGCGCTCGACCTCGTCGCACTTGTTGAGGAAGCTGATGCGGAAGGCGAAGCCGACGTCGCTGAAGATGCGCGCGTTCTCGGCCCAGGTGATGACCGTGCGCGGGCTCATGACCGTCGAAAGGTCGCCGGCGACGAAGCCGGCGCGCGTCAGGTCCGCGAGCGCGACCATGTTGGCCAGGACCTTGCGGCCCTCCGCGTTGTCCCAGGCCGGGCTCTTGGCGGCGACGATGCGGATCTCCTCGTCGTGCGGCAGGTAGTTCAGCGTCGCGACGATGTTCCAGCGGTCCATCTGGCCCTGGTTGATCTGCTGCGTGCCGTGGTAGAGGCCCGTCGTGTCGCCGAGGCCGACCGTGTTGGCGGTGGCGAAGAGGCGGAAGCCCGCATGCGGGCGGATGACACGGTTCTGGTCGAGCAGCGTCAGCTTGCCCTCGACCTCCAGCACGCGCTGGATCACGAACATCACGTCGGCGCGGCCCGCGTCGTACTCGTCGAACACCAGCGCGCAGGGATGCTGGAGCGCCCAGGGCAGGATGCCCTCGCGGAACTCCGTCACCTGCTTGCCGTCCTTGAGGACGATCGCGTCCTTGCCGACGAGGTCGATGCGGCTGATGTGGCTGTCGAGGTTGACGCGGATGCAAGGCCAGTTGATGCGCGCGGCGACCTGCTCGATATGCGTCGACTTGCCGGTGCCGTGGTAGCCCTGGATCAGGACGCGGCGGTTGTAGGCGAAGCCCGCGAGGATCGCGAGGGTGGTCTCGCGGTCGAAGCGGTAGGCCTCGTCGCGCGCGGGGACATGGTCGCTTGGCCTCGAGAAGGCCGGGACCTCGAGGTCGGAATCGATCCCGAAGACGTCGCGGACCTTGATCTTCGCGTCGAGCAGGTTGGGCACGTAGACGTCGGCTTGGGCGGTGGCCATGGACAGCAATCCTCGGACGTGGCGCGGCCGGGGCCGCGAATGGTGTGGCCGGTCATCCATGTTCCGGACGCAGTTGCCGATGCCGCGGAAGCGCCGATCTGGCGGCTAGCGGCTGGGCGCCTGGCGGGCGCCGAACGCCTGCGATTTCAGGAGCGTGTATGCCTGGTTTATGGACTTTAGCCGCTCTTCGGCCGCCTTGTCGCCCCCGTTCGCATCGGGGTGGTGGAGCTTGGCCAGGGCCTTGTAGCGGGCCTTGACCTCCTCGAAGGACGCGCCGGGCCCGAGGTCGAGGACGCGCAGCGCCTCGTCCTCGGGCGTCGCCGGCCGCGCGCGGCGCGGCGGCGGGTCGTCGTCGCCCATCATGCGCCGCAGGGCCGCGTCGATCGCGTCGGGGTCGATCCCGCGCATGCGCGCATGCATGAAGGCCTCGCCGCGCGGCCCCATGGGCCAGGTCGGGCGCTGGCCCACCGTGTCGCGGCGGCGCTCGCGCTCGATCTCCTCGGGCGACATGCCGCGGTAGTAGTCCCAGGCCTGGTTGTAGGCGCGCACGTGCTCGAGGCAGAACCAGTAGAACTCGCCGAGGTCGCGGCGCGAGCGCGGCGCGCGGAACTCCCCGCCGCGCGTGCAGCCCGGGTGGTCGCAGGCGCGCGTCGCGCCGCGGCGCGCGGCGGGCGCGGCCTCGAGCTCGATGCGCGGCCGCGACCTGTTCATGCCGCCGCGGCCTCGGTGGCGAGGGCGCCGGAGGGCGTGATCGCCCAGGCCAGCGCGCCGCCGCCGCCATCCGGCGCCCCGGCCAGCGTGAAGGGCGCGACGTCGAAGAGCGGCGCCCGGTTGCGGAACTCGAAGCGCGCGAGCGGCCTGCCGAGCCCGCCCTCCGCCAGCGCCATCAGCAGCGTCGCGGTGAGCGGCCCGTGGAACACGAGCCCCGGATAGCCCTCGATGCCGGTCGCGTAGGGATGGTCGTAGTGGATGCGGTGGCCGTTCGCCGTCAGTGCCGAGTAGCGGAAGAGCATGACCGGGTCGGGCACGACGCGGCGGGTCCAGGAAGCGACGGACGCGGCTTCGGGCGGCGCGACGGGCGCGGCCGGCGCCGCGCCGGGCGCCGGGGCCTCGCGATAGACGATGTCGTGCTCCTCCTCCACGGCCAGCGCGTCGCCGGAGAAGACGCGATGGCGCACGACCACGAAGACCATCGCGCCGGATCGGCCCGATTTCGGGTCGACGGACAGGATCTCGGAGTAGCGGCGAAGCCGCGCGCCGACGACGAGCGGCGCGGGGAAGGACAGCCTGCCGCCCGCCCACATGCGCCGCGGCAGCGCCACCGGCGGCAGGAATCCACCGCGGCGCGGATGCCCGTCGGGGCCGAGCTCGCGCGCGCGCGCCATCGGGTTGAAGAACATCCAGTGCCAGCCCGGCGGCAGCCTCTCGCCCTCGCGCGGCGCGGCCGGCAGGTCGAGCGTGGCCGCCATGTCGGCGACGCGGCGCGCATCGCAGGAATCCTCGGCGCTCTCGCGCCGGCCGATCCAGTCGCGCAGCCTCGGCTCGTCCGGGTTCATGCGCCGAACTCCCTTCTTATCGCCTCGCCATGCGCGTCGAGCGCGGGAACCGGGCCGAGCGCGGGCTCGCGGCGGCCATCGACCACGGGCGGCGGCGCGGGCAGCGCGACCTCGCCCGCCGGCGTCTGGACGCGCACGCGGCGCAGCTGCGGGTGGCGCGAGAACTCCGCCACGGAGTTCACCCGCGCGAAGGCGATGCCAGCGGCGAGCAGGCGCGCGCAGAGCGCCTCGGTGCCATGGCGCGCGAAGGCCTCGCGGATGATCGCGTCCATGCGCGCGCGGTTGGCGACGCGCTGCACGTTGGTCGCGAAGGCGGGATCGCTCGCGAGGCCGGGCTGCTCCAGCACCTCGGCGCAGAAGCGCTGCCATTCGCGGTCGTTCTGGATCGACACCAGCACCGGCGTGCCGTCGGCGCTCGGGAACGGGTCGTAGGGCGCGACCGAGGGATGGCTCAGGCCGACGCGCCGCGGCGCGCCCGGGCCGTAGTCGGAGAAGAGCAGCGGCACCGCCATCCAGTCGGCCATGCCGTCGAAGAGGCTGACCTTGATCGACGCGCCCTCGCCGGTGCGGCCGCGCCGGATCAGCGCCTCGAGCACGGCCTGGTGCGCGTACATGCCCGCGGCGATGTCGCAGACCGAGACGCCGACGCGCGCCGGCGCCTCCGGCCCGCCGGTGATGCTGGCAAGGCCGGTCTCCGCCTGGACCAGCATGTCGTAGGACTTCATGGCCGCGTAGGGCCCCTCGTCGCCATAGCCCGAGATGTCGACCGCGACGAGACGCGGATGGCGCGCGCGCAGCTCGTCGCTGCCGAATCCTGCGCGCGCGGCGGCGCCCGGCAGGAGGTTCTGCACGAACACGTCGGCATGGGCGAGGATGCGATGGAGCAGCGCCGCGTCGACCGGCGCCTTGATGTCGGCCGCGAGCGATTCCTTGCCGCGGTTGAGCCACGCGAAATAGCTCGACATCCCCTTCGCGGCGCGGTCGTAGCCGCGCGCGAAGTCGCCTTCCGCGCGCTCGACCTTGATCACGCGCGCGCCCGCGTCGGCGAGCCTGCTCGTGCAATAGGGGGCGGCGACCGCCTGCTCGAGGGCGAGCACGGTGATGCCCGAGAGCGCGCCGCCTTGCTTCGCATCGTCCATGGCCGATCGATTACCATGGCCCGCCCCGCCGCCGAAACAAGCCGCGCCATGGCCTCGACGCCCGCCCGCGCGTAGGATCGCGGCCTTCGCATCCGACGGCAGGCAGGACATGGCAGCACCCGGCTTCACCACGCGCCCGGAGATCCTCGGCACGTTCGGCGTCGTCTCCTCGACGCACTGGATCGCGAGCCAGGTCGGCATGGCGGTGCTCGAGAAGGGCGGCAACGCCTTCGACGCCGCGGTCGCCGCGGGCTTCGTGCTGCAGGTGGTCGAGCCGCACATGAACGGGCTCGGCGGCGATGCCGTCATCCTCGTGCGCCCGGCGGGCCAGGACGCGCCGGTCGCGATCTGCGGCCAAGGCCCGGCGCCGGCGGGGGCGACGCTCGCGCATTACCGCGCCGAGGGGATCGAGACCATCCCGGGCAACGGCCTGCTGGCGGCGACGGTGCCCGGCGCCTTCGACGCCTGGATGCTGATGCTGCGCGACCACGGCACGCTGACCCTCGCCGAGGCGCTGCAGCCCGCGATCTCCTACGCGGCCGAAGGCCATCCGCTCGTCGCCGGCGCGGCCGGCGCGATCGCCGGCGTGGCGGAGTTCTTCGCGCGCGAATGGCCCGCCTCGGCGGAGACCTGGCTGCCCGGCGGCAGGCCGCCGAAGGCCGGCGACATCCATCGCAACCCCGGCCTCGCCAAGACGCTGGCGCGGCTCGTGCGCCTCGGCGCGCAGGCCGGCGCCGACCGCGAGGCGCAGATCGACGCCGCGCGCCGCGCCTTCTACCAGGGCTTCGTCGCGGAGACGATCGAGGGCTTCGCGTGCAGCACCGAGGCGATGGACGCCACCGGCCGGCGCCATCGCGGCGTGCTGCGCGCCGCCGACATGGCGTCATGGAGCGCCTCGGTCGAGGCCTGCGCGCGCGTCTCCTATCGCGGCTGGGAGGTCTTCAAGGCCGGGCCCTGGAGCCAGGGGCCGGTGATGCTGCAGGCCCTGAAGCTGCTCGAGGGCTTCGACGTCCCGTCGATGGACACGCTCGGCGCGGAATTCGTGCACGTGCTCGTCGAGGCGAAGAAGCTCGCCTATGCCGATCGCGAGTCCTGGTATGGCGAGCCCGAGCATGGCGACGTGCCGCTCGCGGCGCTGCTCTCCGAGGGCTATGCCGCGGAGCGCCGGCGCCTCGTGGGGCCCGCGGCCTCGCGCGAGATGCGGCCAGGCGCGCCCGGTGGCCGCAACCCGAACTTCCCGCGCTACGCGCTGGCCGGCGGCGGCGGCGGCGCGGGGATCGGCGAGCCCGCGCGCGTCGAGCAGGAAAGCCAGGACCGCGCCAATGCCGCGCGCCCGTCGCGCGGGCCGGCCGAGGGCGACACCTGCCATCTCGACGTCATCGACCGCTGGGGCAACGTCGTCGCGGCGACGCCGTCCGGCGGCTGGCTGCAATCCTCGCCCGCGATCCCCGGCCTCGGCTTCTGCCTCGGCACGCGCGCGCAGATGTTCTGGATGCAGGAGGGCCTGCCCTCGACGCTGCGCCCGGGCGCGCGGCCGCGCACGACGCTGACGCCGACCATCGCGCGGCGCGGCGACACGACGATGGCCTTCGGCTCGCCCGGCGGCGACAACCAGGACCAGTGGATCCTGCAGTTCTTCCTGCGCCACGCGGACCACGGCCTCAACCTGCAGGCGGCGATCGACGCGCCGCAGCTGCAGTCCGACCACTGGCCGAACTCCTTCTATCCGCGCCACGCCGCGCCGGCGAAGCTGCAGCTCGAGGGCCGCTTCCCGCGCGAGACCATCGACGAGCTGGCGCGCCGCGGCCACGAGGTGAAGGTCGTCGGCGACTGGACGCTGGGCCGCAACTGCGCCGCCGCGACGGATGGGCGCGTGCTGCGCGCGGCGGCCACGCCGCGCCTGCAGCAGGCCTATGCGCTCGGGCGCTGAGGCGCGAGGGACGATGGACGACGCGCGCGCGCGGGCCGAGGCCTGCCTCGCCGCGATCGCGCGGCTCGATGGCAGGCTGCGCGCCTTCATCACGCCGACGGCGGAGGCCGCGCGCGCGCAGGCCGACGCCGCCGACGTGGCGGCGCGCGAGGGGCGCAGCCTCGGCCCGCTCCACGGCATGGTCGTGGCGCTCAAGGACTGCATCGACGTCGCCGGCACGCGTGGCACCGCGGGCTCGCGCTTCTTCGCCGACCGCGTCGCGCCCGCCGACGCGACGGTCGTCGCGCGGCTACGCGCGGCCGGCGCCACGATCGTCGGCACCGCGAACCTGCATGAATTCTGCTTCGGCGGGACGACGCAGAACGCGCATTGGGGCGCCTGCCGCAACCCCTGGGACACGACGCGCATCCCCGGCGGCTCGAGCGGCGGCTCGGCGGTCGCGGTCGCGTCGGGCATGGCGGAGGCCGCGCTCGGCACGGACACCGGCGGCTCGATCCGCGGGCCCTGCTCGATCACCGGCGTGACGGGCCTGCGACCCAGCGTCGGCGCCGTGCCATGCACCGGCATCTTCCCGGTGAGCCCGCCGCTAGACACATGCGGGCCGATCGCGCGTAGCGCGGCGGATGTCGCGCGCGTCTTCTCCACGATCGCCGGCCACGACCCCGCCGACCCCTTCAGCGACGCCCGCGAGCCGCCGGACGCGATGCGCCGCCTGTCCACCGGCGTCGCCGGGCTGCGCGTCGGCATCCCGCGCAACCACTATTTCGAGGGCGCGCCCGCCGCGATCGCCGCGGCGGCGATGGACGCCGCGCGCGTGCTGGAACGCCTCGGCGCGCGCCTCGTCGACATCGAGGTCGCGGGCGCCGAGGACGCGCCGGCCTGCGTGCAGAAGATCATCTTCGCCGACGCGGCCGCGCTGCATCGCGACCGGCTGGCGCGCGCGCCGGACATCTTCGACCCGCTGGTGCGCGAGCGGCTGCAGCCGGGCCTCTCCCTCGCCGCCGCCGACCTCGCGGACGCGCTGCGCTGGCGCGAGCGATTCACGCATTCCACGCGACGGATGCTCGCCCGGGACGTCGACATCCTGCTGTCGCCGATGGTCGCCACGGACGTGCCGCGCGCCGACGACGCGCGCGGCATCGTCGCGGTCTCCGCCGCGATCATGAGGAACGCCTGGGGCTGGGCCGCGGCCGGCGTGCCCGCGCTCGCCCTGCCCTGCGGCTTCTCCGCCGACGGCATGCCGATCGGGCTGCAGCTCGCGGCCGGCCACTGGCGCGACGCCGTCGCGCTGCAGGTGGGCCATGCCTTCCAGCGCTGCACCGACTGGCACATGCGCCTGCCGCCGCTCCACGCGCGGCATGGCGAGGCAATGGAGGGAACGCGATGACGGACAAGCCCCTGCCGCGCGACGCGGCGATCGGCGTCATCGGCGCCGGCACGATGGGCGTCGGCATCGCGCAGGTGGCGCTGCTCGCGGGGCATCGCGTGGTGCTTGTCGGCACGCCGCCCGCGACGCTCGACGCCGCGCGCACCGCCATCTCCGCCGCGCTCGACATGCTCGCGTCGAAGGGCCGGATCGAGGCCGCACGCAAGCAGGAGATCCTCGGCAGGCTCGAGACCGCCGGCGACATCGCGGCGCTCGCGCCCGCGCGGCTCGCGATCGAGGCCGTCCCGGAGGACATGGCCACGAAGCACGCGGTGCTGTGCGCGGCCGAGGCGGCGATGGCGCCGGACGCGATCATCGCCTCGAACACGTCGGCGCTGTCGCTCGCCGCGATGGCGCGCGTCCTGGCGCAACCCGACCGATTTTGCGGCCTGCACTTCTTCAACCCAGCGCAGGTCCTGCCCCTGGTCGAGGTCGTCGCGGCGCCGCTCTCCGCGCCCGGCGCGGTCGATGCCGCCTTCGCGACCATGCGCGCCTGGGGCAAGCATCCCGTGCGCTGCCGCTCGACGCCCGGCTTCATCGTCAACCGCTGCGCGCGCGCCTTCTACGCCGAGGCGCTGCGCAGCCTCGCGGAGCGCGCCGCCGACGCGGCGACGATCGACGCGGTGATGCGCGAGGCCGCTGGCTTCCGCATGGGGCCGTGCGAGCTCGTCGACCTCATCGGCCACGACGTCAACTTCGCGACCACCGCGACCGTCTCCTCCGCCAGCTTCGGCGACCCGCGCTATCGCGGCTCGCCGCTGCAGCAGGAGATGGTCGAGGCCGGGCTGCTCGGCCGCAAGTCGGGCCGCGGATTCCATGTCCACGGCGAAGGCGCCATGCGCGCCGCGCCCGCGACGATGCCGCCAGGCCCGCGGCCGCGACGCGTGCAGCTGCTTGGCGACCTCGGCGCCGCGGCCGCGATCGAGGCGCGCGCGCGTGCCGCCGGGCTCGCCGTGGAGACGGGCCCGGGCGACGGGCGCATCGTCGTCGACGGCACGCATCTCGCCCTCACCGACGGGCGCCCCGCGACGCTGCGCGGCGACGTCGACGGCCTCCTCGACCTCTGGCTCGACGCCGGCACCGCGAAGCGCGCGGCGGTGGCGATGGCCGATGGCGCGGGCGAGCGCGAGCGCCTCGCCGCCGCGGGATTCCTCCAGGCGCTGGGCATGGAGGCGAGCCCGATCGACGACATCGCGGGCATGCTCGCGATGCGCACGGTCGCCTGCCTCGCCAACGAGGCGCTCGACGCCGCGCTGCAGGGCGTGGCGAGCGAGGAGGACATCGACGCGGCGATGACGAAGGGCGTGAGCTACCCGCTCGGGCCGGTGGCATGGGGCGCGCGGATCGGCTTCGCGCGCATCGAGCGGGTGCTCGACAACATCCAGGCCGCGACCGGCGACGACCGCTTCCGTCCCTCGCCGCTCCTGCGCCGACGCGCCGCGGCGGAGGGACGCCAGCCGCGGCCGCGATAGGTCGCGACGCCCTTACGCGCACCAACCCGGGACGGAGCCCGGATTACGCCACCCCGCGCCAACCCGGGGACGGAGCCCGGTTCATGCCGCATGGATCCGCGGCGGAACTGGTCGCGATCCGGGCTCCGTCCCCGGGTTGCATGATCCAGGCTCCGTCCCGGGTTGTGATCAGCCGCGGCCGCGATAGGGATCGACGCCCTGCTCGGGGATCCAGACGCCGCGCGGCGGCGCGCCGGTCTGCCAGAACACGTCGATCGGCATGCCGCCGCGCGGGTACCAGTAGCCGCCGATGCGCAACCAGGCCGGCGACAGGAACTTGGCCAGGCGCTGCGCGATGCCGATCGTGCATGCCTCGTGGAAGGCGCCGTGGTTGCGGAAGCTGCCGAGATAGAGCTTCAGCGACTTCGACTCCACGAGCCAGCGCCGCGGCACGTAGTCGATGACCAGGTGCGCGAAGTCGGGCTGACCCGTGATCGGGCAGAGCGAGGTGAACTCCGGCGCCGCGAAGCGCACGAGGTAGCGCACGCCGGGATTCGGGTTCGGCACGCGCTCGAGCTCGGCCTCCTCGGGCGAGGCCGGCAGCCGGCTCTTCTCGCCGAGCTGCTTCAGCCCGTCATAGATCGTGCGTCGCGTCGGCATCGCCATCCTCCTCGCGCGCCGCGCCGGTCCGCGCGGCGGGGCTGTCCATGAAGGCGGCGCGGAATGCCGCGAAGCGGCCATCGGCGATCGCCTCGCGCATGCCGCGCATCAGGTCCTGGTAGAAGGTCAGGTTGTGCTGCGTGAGCAGCATCGGCCCGAGCATCTCGCCCGCCTTCACGAGATGGTGGATGTATGCGCGGCTGTAGCCGCGGCAAGCCGGGCAGCCGCAGCGCGGGTCGAGCGGCCCGTCGTCCTCCGCGAAGCGCGCGTTGCGCATGTTGAGCGGCCCCTCGCTGGTCCATGCCTGCGAGGTGCGACCCGAGCGCGTCGGCAGCACGCAGTCGAACATGTCGATGCCGCGCGCCACCGCATCGACGATGTCCACCGGCTTGCCGACGCCCATCAGGTAGCGCGGCGCGCCGGCGGGCAGGTGCGGCGTCGTCGCCTCGAGCGTGGCGTTGCGCTCGTGCGCCGGCTCGCCGACGGCGAGGCCGCCGACCGCGTAGCCGTCGAAGCCGATCGCGCGCAGCGCCGCGGCCGATTCCGCGCGCAGCCACGGATGCACCCCGCCCTGCGCGATGCCGAAGATCGCGTAGCCGTCGCGGGCGACGAAGGCGTCGCGCGAGCGCCGCGCCCAGCGCATCGAGAGCCGCATCGACGCCTCGGCCTGGGCCTGCGTCGCCGGGTAGGGCGTGCACTCGTCGAAGGCCATGGTGATCGTGGCGTCGAGGGCGCGCTGGATCCCGATCGAGCGCTCCGGCGTCAGCAGGTGGACGCTGCCGTCGAGATGCGAGCGGAAGCGCACGCCTTCCTCGTCCATCTTGCGCAGCCCCGCGAGCGACATGACCTGGTAGCCGCCCGAATCCGTGAGGATCGGCCCGGGCCAGTTCATGAAGCGATGCAGCCCGCCCAGCCGCTCCACGCGCTCCGCGCCGGGCCGCAGCATCAGGTGGTAGGTGTTGCAGAGCAGGATCTCGGCGCCCGTGCCGCGCACGCCCTCGGGCGTCATGCCCTTGACCGTCGCGGCCGTGCCGACCGGCATGAAGGCCGGCGTCTCGATCGTGCCATGCGCCGTCGAGACGCGGCCGCGGCGCGCGGCGCCGTCGGTGGCGAGCAGGTCGAAGCCGAACGCGGTCATGCGTCCTCCGCGCGGTGGATGAGGCAGGCGTCGCCGTAGGAGAAGAACCTGTAGCCCGAGGCGACGGCATGGGCATAGGCCGCGCGCATGCGCTCGAGCCCGGCGAAGGCGGAGACCAGCATGAACAGCGTCGACTTCGGCAGGTGGAAGTTGGTCAGCAGCATGTCGACGGCGCGGAAGCGGAAGCCCGGCCTGACGAAGAGGTCGATGTCGCCGGACCAGGGCTCGACGGCGCCACGCAGCGCCACCACGCCCTCGAGCGTGCGCAGGCTCGTCGTGCCGACCGCCACCACGCGCCCGCCGCGCGCGCGCGTCTCGGCGATCGCCGCCGCCGTCGCCGCGGGAAGCTCGGCCCATTCGCGATGCATGACATGGGCGGAGATATCCTCGGTCTTCACCGGCAGGAACGTGCCCGCGCCGACATGGAGCGTGACCTGCGCGCGGCGCACGCCCGCCTCGTCGAGCGCCTGCAGCAGGCGGGGCGTGAAATGCAACCCCGCGGTCGGCGCGGCCACCGCGCCGTCGCGCCGCGCGAAGATCGTCTGGTAGTCGGCCTCGTCGTCGGGCTCCGCCGCCGGGCGGTTGATGTAGGGCGGCAGCGGCATGCGCCCGTGGCGCGCCAGCGCGGCCACCAGCTCGTCGCCAGCGCGGTCGAAGCGCAGCGCGACCTCGCCGCCCTCGCCCTTCGCCACGACCTCGGCGGAAAAGTCCGCGGCGAAGGCGACGCGGTCCCCGGGGGCGAGCTTCTTCGCCGGGCGCGCGAAGGCGTCCCATTCGGCGGGCCCGCGTGCCTTGTGCAGCGTAAGGCCGATGCGCGCCGCGCCGCGCAGGCCGGAAAGCTGGGCGCGGATGACGCGCGTGTCGTTCGACACCAGCAGGTCGCCCGCGCGCAGCGCGGCCGGCAGGTCGCGCATGAAGCGGTCCGCGAGCGCGCCGGCCGCGACCTCCAGCATCCGCGCCGCGTCGCGCGGGCGCACGGGGTGCTGCGCGATCCTGTCGGGCGGGAGCTCGAAGTCGAAGTCGGAGAGCCTCATGGCGGCGCGGGTTCTAGCCGAACCGGCCCGCCACCGCCATCGCCCCGGCGCTAGCGCCGGTAGCGGCGCTGGACGAGGATGTTCGCGGTCGCCGTCAGGATGATCGTGGCCGCCATCAGCACGAAGGAGATCGAGGCGCCGAAGGGCCAGTTGTTCTGCTGGACGAACTGGTTGTAGACGAGCGGCCCCATCATCATGAATCGCGGCCCGCCGAGCAGGACCGGCGTCGCGTAGGCGTTCATCGCGAGGATGAAGGTGAGGATCGACCCGGCCAGCACGCCGGGCAGCGCCAGCGGCAGCAGCACGCGCCGCGCCATGTGGTAGGGGTTGGCGCCGAGGCTGAACGCCGCCTCCTCCACCGCGCGGTCGATGCCCTCGATCACGCTCTGCAGCGTCAGGACCATGAAGGGCAGGTTGACGGCGATGATGCCGATCGTCACCGCGGCCTCGGTGTACATGATCTCCATCGGCGCATCGATCAGGCCGAGGCGCATCAGGCTCGAATTGACGACGCCCTTGCTGCCGAGAAGCGCCATCCAGCCCGCCGCGCGCACCGCGTTGCCCACGAAGAGCGGCAGCACGACCAGCATGACCAGCCAGTTCTTGCGCCGCGACTGCGTGCGCGCCAGGACATAGGCGAGCGGGAAGCCGAGCAGCAGGCAGGCCAGCATGCAGGTCAGCGCGACGCGCAGCGTGCGCGCCAGGACGGCCGTGTAGTAGGGGTCGGAGAAGAAGCGGACGTAGTTGGCGACCGAGAGCGCCTCGATCATCTGCTTGTAGGGGCCGAGCTCGTTCAGGCTGTAGCGGAACAGGATCGCGATCGGCACGAGCAGGCCCGCCGCGACGAAGATCGTCGCGGGCCCGACGAGCGAACCCGCCGTGATCAGCCCCTCGCGCGCCTCGCGGCGCTCGTGCTCGGAGAGTGTCGCGGACATGATGGCCGGGAGCGGAAGGGGGATCCGGCGCGCCGGATCCCCCCGCCTTCGTCGATCGTCCCGGGGATCAGGCCTTGAACACCTTGTCCCACCACTCCTTCATCGCGGCATCGTTCTTCGCGATGTAGCCGTAGTCGAGGTCGACCAGCAGCTTCTGCTCCTCGGGCGTGAAGCCGATGCGCTTGTTCAGGTCCGGCGCCACGACCGCGTTGGTCACGGTCCCGTTGTAGCCCATGTCGATGGCGAAGTTCTCCTGCGCGCCCTTCTCCAGCATGGCGTTCAGGAAGACATGCGCGCCGGCCTTGTTCGGCGCGTTCTTCGGGATGCAGAAGCCAGAGATGTAGTAGGGCACGCCCTCGGACGGGGCGGCCGACTCGACCGAGATGCCGGCGTTCTGCCACTGCACCACGCGGGCCTTCCACATGATGCCGGAGTGGATCTCCTCGCTCTTGAGCGCGGCTGCGAAGGCCTCGTTGGTCGGGTAGATGCGCGCGCCGGCCTTCTTGGCCGCCATCAGCACTTCCTTGCCCGGCTCGAAGTTCGAGACGGAGCCGCCATTGGAGAGCGCCGCGGCGAGCATCACGAACTGGTACTGGATGTCGATGATGCCCATCTTGTTGCCGTGCTTCGGGTCGAAGGAATCCTTGAAGCTCTTCGGCGCGGCGACCAGCTTGGGATTGTAGACGGACACCTTGGCCGAATAGATGTGGCCGATCCCGTGCGGGTACTTCATCGCCGGGATGAGGTTCCCGGCGAGCGGGATCTGCGCGTAGTCGATCGGCGCGAGCAGGCCGGCCTGCTGCATCTCGTACATCTCGGCGGCGGAGAGCGCCTGGATGTCGGTCGTGCCGCGGGGCAGGCGTGCCTCGGCCTGCATCTTGGCGCGGCGCGGCGCGCTGCCGGCCTCGTCGTAGACGACCTCGACGCCCTTGCCCTTCAGGAACGGCGCGTCGATGTTCTTCTGGATCAGGCGGCTGTAGTCGCCGCCCCAGGTGCCGAGGACGACGCGCTGCTGCTGCGCCTGCGCCACGCCGCCGAGCGAGGCGACGCCGAGGGCCGCGGTACCGGCCGCGAGGGCCTGGCGGCGGGAGAGATCGAAACGGGTCATGAAGTCCTCCTTCTGGTCTGCTGGTCTGCTTGGGATCACGCCGCGGCGGCGTCATCCGGGGGGAAGATCCGTCCAGCGTCGGCGCTCCAGCCGACATGGACGCGCTCGCCGACCTCGGGCACCTTCCCGTCCTGGCGGTTCGCCAGCTGGACGGTGACGCGGTCGGTGTCGGAGAGGCGCACGCGCAGGTCCAGCGCGGCGCCGAGATAGGAGACGAACTCGACCGTGCCGGGCAGGTCGTTCTCGAGCCCGAGCGGCGCGGCGCCGAGCGCCATGCGCTCGGGCCGGAGCGCCATCACCGCCCTGCCCGGCCGCGCGCCGGGCGCGCAGCGAAGGCCGAGCCCGCCGGAGGTGACGAAGCGGCCGGCGCCGTCGACGCTGCCCTCGAGGAAGGTGCTGCGCCCGACGAAGCCGGCGACGAAGCGGTCGGCGGGGCGCTCGTAGAGGTCGCGCTGCGTGCCGATCTGGCGCACCTCGCCCTCGGACATCACCACCAGCCGGTCGGCGACGGTCAGCGCCTCCTCCTGGTCGTGGGTCACCATGACGGTGGTCAGGCCGAGCTGGCGCTGCAGCTCGCGGATCTCGACGCGGACTTCCTCGCGCAGCTTCGCGTCGAGGTTCGAGAGCGGCTCGTCGAGCAGCAGCACGTCCGGGCGGATGGCGAGCGCGCGCGCGAGCGCGACGCGCTGCTGCTGGCCGCCGGAGAGCTGGCGCGGCAGGCGCTCGGAGAGGTGGCCGAGCCGCACGAGGCGCAGCGCCTCGGCGACGCGCGCGGCGATTTCGTCGCGCCGGAGCTTGCGCATCTCCAGGCCGAAGGCGACGTTCTGCGCGACGGTCAGGTGCGGGAAGAGCGCGTAGCTCTGGAAAACGAGGCCGCTGTTGCGCTTCCAGGGCGGCAGCGCGGTGACGTCCCCGCCGCCGATGCGGATCGCCCCGCCGCTCGGCGTGACGAAGCCCGCGATCATGCGCAGCGTCGTCGTCTTGCCGCAGCCGGAGGGGCCGAGCAGGACGAGGAACTCGCCGTCGGCGACGTCGAGCGAGACCTCGCGCACCGCGTGGAAGTCGCCGTAGCGCTTGGACAGCGCATCGAGTTCGAGGCGCGCCATCACACCACCCGGGCGAGCTTGACGAAGCGGTCGGTGACTAGCATCGCCACCGCGATGAAGGAGATTTGCATCACGGAGGCCGCCGCGATCGTCGGGTCTAGGCGCCATTCCAGGTATTGCAGGATCGCGATCGGCAGGGTCGTCATGCCCGGCGCGATCAGGAACAGCGTCATCTCCAGGTTGCCGAAGGACGTGACGAAGCCGAACAGCCCGCCCGCCACGATGCCCGGGCGGATCGCCGGCAGCGTGACGCGGAAGAACGCCGTCCACGGCCCCGCGCCGAGGTTGAGCGCCGCCTCCTCGATCGAGCGGTCGAAGCCGGCCAGGCTCGCGGCGATCAGGCGCACGACCCACGGGATGACGATCAGCACGTGGCCGGCGACGAGGCCCGGGATCGAGCCCATGATCGGCCATTCGGTCGCGATCTCCGCCTCGACCTGGAAGACGTAGATGGCGGTGCCGAGCACGATGCCCGGCACGACCAGCGGCATCAGCAGGAACTGGTTCACGGCGCCGCGCCCGGGGAAGCCGCGGCGCGCGATCGCGAGCGCGGCCGGCACGCCGAGGGCGAGGCCGATCAGCGTCGCGGCGACGCCGACCTGGAGGCTGACCAGGAAGCCGCCGACGAACTTGGGCTGCGCCAGCGCCTCGGCGAACCACGCGAGCGTATAGCCCTCGGGCGGGAAGGTCGGGATCTCCTGGCTCCAGAAGGCAAGCCAGGTGATCGAGACGAGCGGCGTGAGCAGGTACGCCATCGCCAGCCCGGCGACGCCGTTCAGAGCCCAGCGCCCGAGGCGCCTCGTGTCGACCGCGACGCCCACGCGGGTCAGGCCAGGGCGTTCTTGAAGAAGCGCCCGCCCTTCATGATCGCGGGGATGCGCGCGCCCTGGTGCTGGAACAGGCCGAGGTCCTTGGCCGGGTTGCCGTCGACGACGATCAGGTCGGCGAAGGCGCCGGGCGCGACGCAGCCCAGCTTGCCTTCCATCCGCACGACCTCGGCTCCGACCAGCGTCGCCTGGCGGATGATCTCGATCGGCGACAGCACCTCGCTGCGCAGCAGGAACTCGCGGCTCTGGTCGACCATCAGCTGGCCCAGCAGGTCGCTGCCATAGCCGACCTTGACGCCCGCGCGCTTGCAGATCTCGAGCGACCTGAGGCCGCCATCGATGACCATGTCGTTCTTCTCCAGCATGTCCTTGCCCATGCCGAACTCCTTCGCGCGCTCCTTCATCGCGTAGTAGGCGACGAGGTTG
>VGDA01000023.1 GCA_016869915.1 Alphaproteobacteria bacterium | reverse complement strand
CGGGCCCGTCGAAGGACCCTTCGCCCGTCAGGCCGAAACCCGCGGCCGCGATGCCGTCGGTCTCGATCCAGGGGAAGCGCTGCTTCATCTCAGCGGGCGATAGCACGGTCGTGTCGGCGCCATGCGCGCGCTGCAGCGCCACGTTGCGCCGGAGCAGGCCCTCGTGCTCGGCGGTCGCAATGATGAGGTATCCGGGCTCGCGCAGGCCGATCGAGAGGGTCTCGCCCGGCAGGGCAAGGTGGCGCCCGATGTCGCGCAGGAAGCCGATCCCGAAGAGCGAGAGCTGGATGTTCAGCGGCGTCGAGAACTGCTGCCGGATCGAGCTCGCGGACAGCGCGGAGCTCGCGAAGCGATAGGTTGGATCCTTCTCGACCACGGTCACGCGGCCGGTGAAGCCGGGATCGGAGAGGAGGAAGAAGGCGGTGGCGCTTCCCATTACGCCGCCGCCGACAATCACGATGTCGGACGAGCCATGCATCGCGCCATCATCGGCCTGAATGACGCCGCGTCAAGCGCATGTCCAGGACGGGGCCCGGGCAAGCCGGCCCTTCGCGGCGGCGCGCGGCTCTGCTATCGAGCGCCATGGCCAGGCTGGACCTCGAAAACGACCTGAAGGCGCTTGCCCGCCGCGACCGCGACGTCGCGCGCGAGTTGGCGCGCATCGGCCTGCCGGAGAAGCGCCACCGCCCGCCGGGCTTTGCGACGCTGCTGCGCACGATCCTCGGCCAGCAGGTCTCGGTCCAGGCCGCGGCCTCGATGTGGCGCAGGCTCGATGCGCTGCTCGGCGGCGTTGTCGACCCGGCGTCGTTCTCCACGCGCGGCGACGAGGAGATCCGTGCCTGCGGCTTCTCGCGCCAGAAGCTGCTCTACGCGCGCAGCCTGGCCGACGAGATCCGGTCCGGGCGCCTCGACCTCGCGCGCGTGTCGCGCATGCGCGACGAGGCGGCAATCGAGGCCCTCACGCAGGTGAAGGGGATCGGCGTCTGGAGCGCGGAGATCTACCTGCTCTTCGCGTTGCGCCGCGGCGACGCGTTTCCCGCTGGCGACCTCGCGCTGCGCGTCGGCTACCAGCGCCTCAAGCGCCTGCCGGAGGCGCCGGCGCCAGCGGCCCTGCGCGAGATGGCGGAGCCATGGCGCCCGCATCGTGGCGCCGCGGCGCACCTGCTCTGGCATTCCTACGCGAATCCGCCGCTCGGCTGACCGGGGAGGGGCGATGGCAGGCAAGGACGAGGGGCAGGTCCTCGGACCGCATGCGCAGGCCGCCGCCGAGGAGCGCCGCGCGCGCGCCGCGCAGGCGCTGCGGGACAACCTGCGCCGGCGCAAGGCCCAGGCGCGGGCGCGGGACGACGGCGATGCGCGCGCGGACGCGCCCGGCGCGGATCCGTTGAGCGGCGACCGGGCTGGGGGATAGAAGGGGGCCGACCCTTCGCGTCCGCGAGTCGGCCCAATGCGCGCCGCATTCCTCGCCTTCGCTGGCGTCGCCTGAGCAAGGCCAGGGCAGTCAGGAACGGTGGCATCATGGACAGGATCAGGATACGCGGCGGCAGGCGGCTCTCGGGCCGCATCGCGATCGGCGGCGCGAAGAACGCCGCGCTGCCGCTCATGGCCGCGGCGATCCTGACCGACGGCACGCTCGCCCTTGAGAACACGCCGGACCTCGCGGACATCGCCACCCTGGCGCGACTGCTCGAGACCCTCGGTGTGCGCGTCGAGCGCGAGGGGCGGGTGACGCGCCTCACCTGCGCCAGCGTCGCGAGCACGGAGGCGCCCTACGACCTCGTGCGCAAGATGCGCGCATCCGTCCTCGTGCTCGGCCCGCTGGTGGCTCGCGAGCGCGTCGCGCGCGTGTCGCTGCCCGGCGGCTGCGCCATCGGCGCACGGCCGGTCGACCTGCACCTCAAGGGGCTGGAGGCCATGGGCGCGCGCATCGAGCTCGCCGAGGGCTATGTCGAGGCCCGCGCGCCGGACGGGCTGCGCGGCGCGGAGATCGTCTTCCCCTTCGTCTCGGTCGGCGCGACCGAGAACCTGCTGATGGCCGCGACGCTCGCGCGCGGCACGACCGTGCTCAAGAACGCGGCGCGCGAGCCGGAGGTCGAGGACCTCGCCAACTGCCTCGTTGCCATGGGGGCGCGCATCGAGGGCATCGGCTCGGACCACCTCGTGGTGCATGGCACCGACCGGCTCGCCGGCGCGACCCATCCGATCCTGCCGGACCGCATCGAGACCGGCACCTACGCCATGGCCGCCGCGATCACCGGCGGCGACGTCGAGCTGACCGGCACGCGCATCGGCCTGCTCGAGGCGACGGTGGCCTCGATGCGCGAGGCTGGCATCTCGGTCGAGCCGACGGCCGAGGGCTTCCGCGTCTCGCGCAGCTGCCTGATCCACGGCACGGACGTGATGACCGAGCCCTATCCCGGCTTCGCGACCGACCTTCAGGCGCAGATGATGGCGCTGCTCGCCGTGGCGGAGGGCGCCTCGATGATCACCGAGACGATCTTCGAGAACCGCTTCATGCACGTGCCCGAGCTGCGGCGCATGGGCGCGAACATCAACCTCCACGGCTCGTCGGCCATGGTGCGCGGCGTGGCGCGGCTCACCGGCGCGCCGGTGATGGCGACCGACCTGCGCGCATCGGTGAGCCTCGTCATCGCGGGGCTTGCCGCCGCGGGGGAGACCATGGTGAATCGCGTCTACCACCTGGACCGGGGCTACGAGCGGCTCGAAGCCAAGCTCGCGGCCTGCGGCGCCGACATCGAGAGGCTCAAGGAGACGGCATGAGCGGCCCCCTGAAGCTGCGCGCGCTCGACGACGAGGACCTCGGCGTCGTCTCCGCCTTCCTGCAGGACGCGATCGTGCCGCTCGCGGAGATCGAGTTCGTCCCGGGCGAGAAACGCTTCGCGCTGGTCGCGAGCCGCTTCCGCTGGGAGAACTGCCCCGAGACCGCCGACATGCCGGCCGGCTCCCCGGTCGCGAGATCGGCCGCGCGCGACGTCTCGCTCGCGGAGGGCGTCGCCGCCTACGAGCGTGTCAGCTGCGGCGTCGCCTTCGAGGGCGTCGAGGCGGTGCGTCGCCGCGGCCTCGACCCGCGCGAGCGCGGCCGGATCCTCGAGCTCCTCGGCATGCGCATCGAGGCGGGCGCCGTGACGCTCGAATTCGCGGGCTCCGCCGCCCTGCGGCTCGAGGGGGCGCGGATCACCTGCAGGATGAGCGACCTCGGCGATCCCTGGCCGGCCCAGAGCCGGCCGCGACATCCCGGGGGCGAGGCGCTATAAGCCGCGCCGCGGGCGCCCGGCGCGCCCCGGCTCCTTCCCCGCGCGACGGTCCCGGTCCCGTGACTTCAAACGACAAGCTCGTCCTCGCCCTTCCGAACGGCAGGATCCTCTCCGAGGTCCTGCCCATGCTGGCGCGCGCCGGCATCGCGCCGGAACCGGCCTTCTCCGATCCCGCCGCGCGGCAGCTGCGCTTCGCGACCAGCGTCCCCGGCCTCGATGTCGTGCGCACCCGCGCCTTCGACGTGGCGACCTACGTCGCCTTCGGCGCGGCGCATGTCGGCGTCGCTGGCAACGACGTGCTCATGGAATTCGACTACGACGAGATCTACGCGCCGCTGGACCTCGGCATCGGCCGCTGCCGCGTCTCGGTCGCCGCGCCTGTCGAGGCGGTGGCCGGCGAGGACCCGAGCCGCTGGAGCCATGTCGTCGTGGCGACGAAGTACCCGAGCATCACCCGGCGCTACTTCGCCGCGCGCGGCATCCAGGCGGAGTGCATCAAGCTGTCGGGCGCCATCGAGCTCGCGCCCGCGCTGGGCCTCTGCTCGCGCATCGTCGACCTCGTCTCCACCGGCGCGACGCTGAAGGCGAACGGCCTCGTGGAGGTCGAGCGCATCGCCGAGATCACGTCGCGGCTCGTCGTCAACCGCGCCGCGCTCAAGACGCGCCACGCGGAGATCGCGCCGTGGATCGATCGCCTCGCGGAGGTCGCCCGTGCCGCCTAGCCTCGTCGCCGGCGCGCCCGGCTTCGCCGCCGCCTTCGACCGCCTCGTCGCGTCCGCGCGCGAGACGATGGGCCGCGTCGACGCCGTCGCCGCGGCCATCGTCGAGGACGTCCAGCGGCGCGGCGACGCGGCCCTGTTCGAGCACACGCTGAAGCTCGATGGCGTGGCCCCGGGCCGCACGGGCCTGCGCATCGCGAAGCGCGACATCGATGCCGCGTGGAAGTCCGTGCCCGCGCGCACGCGTCGCGCGCTGGAGGTCGCAGCCGCGCGCATCGAGGCCTTCCACCGCCGCCAGCTGCCGGCCGGCGCCGCATGGACGGATGGCGACGGCATCCGCCTCGGCTGGCGCTGGACGCCCGTCGACAGCGCCGGGATCTACGTGCCCGGCGGTCGCGCCGCCTATCCGTCCTCGGTGCTGATGAACGCCATCCCGGCGCGCGTCGCCGGCGTGGCGCGCATCGCCATGGTCGTGCCGGCGCCGCGCGGCGAGCTCGACCCGCTGGTGCTCGCGGCGGCGCGGCTCGCGGGGATCGACGAGATCCATCGCTGCGGCGGCGCCCAGGCGATCGCCGCGCTCGCCTGGGGCACGCGCAGCGTCGCGCCGGTCGACAAGATCGTGGGCCCGGGCAACGCCTATGTCGCCGCCGCCAAGCGCCTGGTCTTCGGCCGCGTCGGCATCGACGCGATCGCCGGCCCGTCCGAGGTCGTCGTGGTCGCCGACGCCGCGAACGACCCGGACTGGATCGCGGCGGACCTGATGGCGCAGGCCGAGCACGACCCCGTCGCGCAGTCGATCCTGATGACCGACGACGCCGGCTTCGCCGCGCGCGTCGAGGCGGCGGTCGGGCGGCTCCTCGCGGTCCTGCCGCGGCGCGGGATCGCCGCCGCGTCCTGGCGCGACCACGGCGCCATCATCGTCCTGCGCCGGCTCTCCGACGCGCCGGCGCTCGTCGACCGGCTGGCGCCCGAGCATCTCCAGCTCGCCGTCGCCGATCCCGACCGCCTCGCGGCGCGCATCCGCCATGCCGGCGCGATCTTCCTCGGCCGGCACGCGCCCGAGGCGCTGGGCGACTACGTCGCCGGGCCGAACCACGTGCTGCCGACGTCGCGCACCGCGCGCTTCGCCTCGGGGCTCGGCGTGCTCGACTTCATGAAGCGAACGACGCTGGTCGGCGCGGACCGCGAAGCGCTCGCGCGCCTCGCCCCGGCGGCGGTCGCCCTCGCGCGCGCCGAGGGCCTCGGCGCGCATGCGCGTTCCATCTCGGTGCGGCTGGCGAAGCGGCGCTGAGATGGAGGAGGACGCGTTCCGCGTCGCGCGGATCGACCTCGACGAGCGCAGCTTCCTGCGGCGCAGCGCCGACGTCGAGCACGAGCGCGCGGTCGCGATCGCCGACCTCCTCGACGCCAACCGCTTCGCGCCCGCGGGCCATCCGGGCGGGCCCTACGCGCTGCGGCTCTCTATCGAGGAGAACCGGCTCGCGATCGAGGTCGCGCTCGCCGCGGGCGGGGAGGTCGATCGCCTCGTCCTGCCGCTGCTGCCCTTCCGCCGGATCGTGCGTGACTACTTCGCCGTCTGCGAGACCTACTACGAGGCGATCAAGCACGCGGGGCCTGGCCGCATCGAGGCGATCGACATGGGCCGCCGCGCGCTGCACGACGAGGGCGCGGCGATGCTTCGCGCGCGGCTCGCGGACCGCGTCGAGGTCGACGGGCAGACGGCGCGCCGGCTCTTCACGCTGGTCTGCGTGCTGCACATGCGGCCGTCGCGCGGGGAGGGGGGCTGACATGTCGCTGTCGCACCTCCCGGGTTCGGTCCTCTTCGCCTGCACGTGGAACGCCATCCGCTCGCCGATGGCGGAGGGGCTGCTGAAGCACCTCCACGGCCGCAGGATCTACGTGGACTCGGTCGGCGTGCGCGCCAACCCCGTCGATCCCTTCGTCGTCGAGGTCATGCGCGAACTCGGCATCGACCTTGCGCGGCATCGCCCCAAGACGTTCGACGACCTCGCCGACAGTTCCTTCGACGTCGTCGTCACGCTGTCGCCCGAGGCGCAGCACAAGGCCGTGGAGATGACGCGCACCATGGCCTGCGAGGTCGAGTACTGGGCGACCTTCGACCCGACGCTCTCCGAGGGCAGCCGCGACGCGGTGCTGGCCTCTTATCGCGCGGTTCGCGACCAGATGATGCGGCGGCTGCGCGCGCGCTTCCCGCTTCCCGGCGTGCCCGAGCTCTGAGTCCCGCCGCGGCAGCCCCCTTGACCGCGGCCGCACGGTCGGTCAAATGCCGCAGGTTCGAGACGCATCGCCGTGGGCGGTTTCCGCGGCCCGATGGAGAGACGATGCCGAAGGAAGACCTGATCGAGTTTGCGGGCGTGGTGAACGAACTTCTTCCCAACGCCATGTTCCGCGTGAAGCTCGACAACGGCCACGAGGTGCTCGCCCACACCTCTGGCAAGATGAGGAAGAACCGCATCCGCGTCCTCGCCGGGGACCGGGTGAATGTCGAGATGACGCCCTACGACCTGACGAAGGGCCGCATCACCTTCCGGTTCAAGTGAAGGACGCCGCGCCGTGATCGCCCCCGAGACCGAGGGTCCGGCGGGCGCGGCGCCGCTCCTGCTGGCCTCCGCCTCGCCGCGGCGGCTGGATCTGCTCAGCCAGGTCGGCATCGCTCCCGCCCGCGTTTGCCCCGCCGACATCGACGAGACCCCTCTGGCGCGCGAGGTGCCGCGCGCCCATGCGCTGCGCCTCGCGCGCGCCAAGGCGCTCGCCATCGCCGCGCGCGAGCCGGGAGCGGTCGTGCTCGCCGCCGACACGGTGGTCGGCTGCGGCCGGCGCATCCTGCCCAAGGCGGAGGACCGCGCGACGGCGGCGCGCTGCCTCGACCTGCTTTCCGGCCGCCGGCACCGCGTGTTCGGGGCGATATGCCTCGTCGTGCCCGGCCGCGCGCCCGTGCTGCGCCTCTCCACCACCGCGGTGCGCTTCAAGCGCCTCTCCGTCGCCGAGCGCGAGGCCTATCTCGACGGGCTCGAATGGCAGGGCAAGGCCGGGGGCTACGCGATCCAGGGTGCCGCCGCCGCCTTCGTGCCGGAGATCGTCGGCTCCTACAGCAACGTGGTCGGGCTCGACCTGCATCTAGCGGTCGCGATGCTGCGCGGCGCGGGCGCCGCGGCGTGAGCCGCCTGCTGCTGCTCGGCCGGCGCGAGGGCGCGGCAGAGGCCGCGCTCCTCGACGACGGCGTGCTGCAGGATTTCCTGCGCGCGCCGGAGGATGGCGCGCCCGAGCCCGGCGCGATCCATCTCGCGCGCGTGGCGCGGGTCCACGATGCCCTCGGCCTTGTCTTCCTGTCGCTCGAGGGCGGCGGGACCGCGACGCTCGAGGCCGGCGCCGCGCCACCCGCCGAGGGCGACCTCGCGATCGTGCAGATCGCGGCGGCTGCGCATGGCGACAAGCCCGCGCGCGCGCGTCGCTCCGTGGCTCTGGTCGGGCGCGCCGTGGTGCTGCGGCCGGGCGGCCGCGGCACGCGCCTGCCGCGCGACGCGGCCGGCGACCGCCGCCTCGATTCCATGGCGGCCGAGGCGGCGGCCTCCGCCGGAGAGGGCTTCGCGCTCGCCTTGCGCAGCGCGGCGCGCGACGCCGCGCCCGGGGCGCCTGCGCGGGAAGCGGCATCGCTCGCCGCTTCCTGGCGCATGGTCGCGTCGCGCGCGGCGCATCTGTCCCGGCCCGCCCTGCTGCGCGCCGAGGACGCCGCGCGCCGTGCCGCCCTGCCGTTGCTGCGCGCGCGGCCCGACGCGGTCGTGGCAGGGGGCAGGCGCGAGCGCGACGCGCTCGGCGACCTCGGCGTCGAGGCCGTGATCGAGGCACCGGCGGGCGGGTTGCTCGCGGCGCATGGCGTGGAGGAGCAGCTCGCGCTCGCCACGGCGCCGCGCGTCGCCATCCCGGGCGGCGGCACGCTGTGGGTGGAGGAGACGAGGGCGCTCGTCGCCGTGGACGTGGACAGCGGCGAGGGCGGGCGCGAGGGGCTCGGCGCGCGCGCGGCGCGCGAGCTCGCGCGCGTGCTGCGGCTGCGCGACTGCATGGGCGCGATCGTGGTCGACTTCCCGCGCGAGAACGAGGCGGGGCGCCGCGCCGCCCTGCGCGCGCTCGAGGACGGCATGCGCCTCGACAGGCGCGCCGTGTCGCTGCTTGGATGGACGCGCGGCGGGCTGTGCGAGATGCGGCGCGGTGCCGGGGATGGCGGGGGATGAGGAAGCCGCGCGCGACGACATGCCCGGTCTGCGGCCAGCCTGCGGAAGCGATCGATGTCCGGCCGTTCTGCTCGACGCGCTGCCGGGACGAGGACCTGAGGCGCTGGCTCGTGGGCGCCTATCGCATCCCGGGGCCGGCGATCGGGGACGACGACGACGAGGACGGGGAGCGGGCCGCCAGGCCCGGCGAGGAGCGATGAAGAGCGTCGAACTGCCTTCCGCCAAGCGCGTGCCTGCGCTTGGCCAGGGGACCTGGCAGATGGAGGAGGGCGGCGCCGGGCGCCGCGAGGCGATCGAGGCGCTGCGCCTCGGCATCGACCTCGGCATGACCGTGGTCGACACGGCCGAGATGTACGGCGAGGGCGCGGTCGAGGAGATCGTCGGCGAGGCGATCGCCGGCCGGCGCGACCAGGTCTTCCTGGTCTCGAAGTGCTATCCGCGGAACGCCTCGCGCAAGCGCATGGTCGAGGCCTGCGCGCGCAGCCTGCGGCGGCTCGGCACCGATCGCATCGACCTCTACCTGCTGCACTGGCCGGGCTCCGTGCCGATCGAGGAGACGCTCGACACGTTCATGCGCCTGAAGGACGAGGGGAAGATCCTCGACTACGGCATCAGCAACTTCGACGCGCGCGGCATCCAGCGCGTGTGGTCGGCGCCAGGCGGCGGCGGCATCGTCACCGACCAGGTCCTCTACAACCTATCGGAGCGCGGCATCGAGTGGGACCTGCTCCCCTGGTGCCGCAAGCGCGGCCTGCCGCTGATGGCCTACACGCCGCTCGGCCAGGGCGCGCTGCTGCGCGACCCCGCGCTCGCGCGCATCGGCCGGCGCCATGGCGCCATGCCCGCGCAGGTCGCGCTCGCCTGGCTGCTGTCGCGCGACGGCGTGCTGGCGATCCCGAAGGCCGGCCGCGTCGCGCATGTGCGCGAGAACCGCAGGGCGGCCGACATCGTGCTCGACGCGCAGGACCTCGCCGAACTCGATGCCGCCTTCCCCTCGCCCGACGGGCCGAGCCCGCTCGCGATCCTCTGAACGCAGGGCGGCGGGGCCCCAGGCGCCCACGGGGTGCGTGCGCGGCCGGTGGACAGCGCGGCCGGGTTTGTCTATAAGCGCGGCCCGTCTCGACGAGCGCCGTGCCCAGGTAGCTCAGTTGGTAGAGCATGCGACTGAAAATCGCAGTGTCGCTGGTTCGATTCCGGCCCTGGGCACCATCTTCCTTCCCTGCAGATCCACCAACCCCGCCGCTCCGCGAGACGCGCGCCGGCGGGCCCGTCGAGCGGCCCCGGCAGTCATGATCCCTGCTCGGCCTCCCACTCCGCGCGCGCGGCGCGGGTGGCGGCATGGACCGCCTCGGCGATGCAGCGTCCCGCCTGCGTATGGATCCCGGCATGGGGCCGGCGCGCTCCATCGGCGGGGCAGGCGAGGAGGATGCAGTCCGTGCCCGTGCCGATGATGCGCCCGCCATCGGCGAGCAGCGCCGCGCTGCGCGCCATCGCGGCGACGGAGACGGCCTCGACCATCGCTCCGTCGTCCAGGGGCACCGAGAGTGCGACGAGCATGTTGATGGTCCCTGCGCGCGCCGGCGGCGCGACGTCGCGCAGGCGGCCCGCCGGGTCGAGGAAGCTGCCGTTCGTGAGGCCGAGCGTGACGAGCACATCGGCGCGCACCCCGTCCGCCTCGACGCCCGCGCCATGGTGCCTGCGCACGTCGCGCGCAGTCATCATGCCGATCGCGCCGGCGAGGCCCGCGCCCGCCAGCCTCCGCTCCAGCAGCGCCAGCGGATCGACGCCGATCGGCAGGTCGGCGTCGCGCACCTCCAGCCACGCGACGAGTTCGCCCTCGGCGAAGCCCGGGCGGTTGAGCGACCAGCCGAGGATGCGCTGGCGCGCGGCGAAGCGCGCGACGAGGAAGGGTTGCGCGCAGGATGTCCGGAAGAGCGGTTCCATCTCCGGCGATCGAATGGCAGCGCGCGCGGCGTCGCGCAAGCGCCGCGCTGCGTGGTGATTCGCCCTTGACTCGGCTTCGCGCCGTGGAGGATCGTCGCGGATCGTGCAGGTTCCCCGGCGGCGGCCGGGGAGGAAAGAGGGAACCGGGTTGTCCTCTCGCGAGGACGATGCCCGGGCTGCCCCCGCAACTGTAAGCGGCGAGTCCGCGCCCGAGATGGCCACTGGGAAACTGGGAAGGCCGGGCGGATGGACGCAGACCCGCGAGCCAGGAGACCTGCCTGCACGGTCACCCAACCGGTGGGCGGGGAGCACCACACGGAGCGGTCAAACGCAGCGGTGACGTCGTTTCCGGCGCGTGGGGCAAGGCGATGTCGCCTCGCCCCGCGGCAGGGGGAGCGTGCGTTGGCGACGAGCCGATGGCCGCATGCCGCGCGAGGACCTCGCCCGGCGATCCCTCGCGCCAGCGCGCCGGTCCATGTCGGGCCGCCGGTCCCCGGGGAGGGGCGGGCGGCCAACCGGGGGCTGCGCCGCGATGGACACGAGGATCGATTCAGAAGGCAAACGGAGTTGCGTCCGCCATGCGGGACCGGCGCTTGCCATCGCGTCGGTGCTGCTGGCCGGCGTCGCGCAGGCGCAGGAGCGCCCGCGCGTGCTGCCGGAGACGCGGGTCACCGCGAGCCGCCTCGGCGAGGGCGTCACCGGCGCCTCGACCACCGTCATCACGGCGGAGGACATCGAGCGCTCCCCCGCGCAGACGCTGCAGGACCTTCTCTCCACCCAGCCGGGCGTCCAGGTCCAGAACCTCTATGGCGGCGTCAACGGCACCAACGCCACCGTCGACCTGCGCGGCTTCGGCGCGGCGGCGACGCCCAACACGCTGGTGCTCGTCAACGGCCGGCGGCTGAACGACGTCGACCTCGCCGGCGTCGACTTCGGCGCCATCCCGCGCGCGAGCATCGAGCGCATCGAGATCACGCGCGGCAACAGCGGCGCGGTGCTCTACGGCGACGGGGCGGTCGGCGGCGTGATCAACATCGTCACCCGCAACGGCTTCAACGAGAAGCCGGGCAGCCGCGCGGAGGTCGCGCTCGGCTCGTTCCGCCAGGCCGAGGCCTCGGCCTCGACGTCGCAGCGCGTCGGCGAAGGCGCGTTCTCGCTCCATGCCGGCTCGATCGATTCCGACGGCTACCGCGTCAACAACGAACTGCGCCAGCGCAGCGTCGTCGGCGAGCTCCGTCGCTCGATCGCCGACGGCGAGCTCTACCTCAACGTCTCGGCCGACACGCAGCATCTCGGCCTGCCCGGTTCAAGGCTCGTCACGGTCTCGAGCAGCCAGGTCGACTCCGATCGCCGGGGCAGCTCGACACCCTTCGACTTCGCCGACAAGCAGGGCGTCAACCTCGCGCTCGGCGGCACGCGCATGGTCCGCGACGGCGTCGAGCTGGTCCTCGACGCGGGCGTCCGCCACAAGGCGCAGCAATCCAAGTTCTTCAGCAGCTTCGGGAACACCTACGCCGACACGGCGCTCACGACGGTGTCGCTCACGCCGCGCGCGAACGTCGAGCATGGGCTCTTCGGCCTCGCGAGCAGGGCCATAGCGGGCATCGACCTCTACCGGTCCTTCTACGGATCCGACCGCAAGAGGAACGAGACCGACCGGCCGGCCCATCGCTACGAACTCGGGCAGATGGCGCTCGCCCTCTACGCCCAGAACACCGTGGCGCTGCGTCCGGGCACGGACCTGTCCTTCGGGGCGCGCGTGCAGAACGTCGCGGTCACGGCCGACGACGCCTACGATCCCGGCGCGCCGTCGAACGGATCCAACCGGCAGGGGCGCCCGCTCGATTCCAGCGAGACGCAGCACGCCTTCCACCTCGGCCTCGAGCACCGCGTCTCCCCGGACACGACGGTGTTCGGGCGCGCAGGGCGAAGCTTCCGCGTGCCCAATGTCGACGAGCGGGTCGGATCGGCCCCCTTCGGGACCCCGGTCGACTTCGCGCTGAAGACGCAGACCTCGATGGACGCGGAGGCCGGGGTCCGCCGGCGCTGGGGTGGCTTCGGCCTGCAGGCCAGCGGCTTCGTCATGGATCTGCGCGACGAGATCCACTACGACCCGGCGAGGTTCGTCAACACGAACCTCGATCCGACGCGGCGCGTCGGCATCGAGGGCGCGGCGAACTGGAACGTCACCGACGCGCTGCGCCTGCGGAGCTCGCTGACCTACACGGATGCGCGCTTCAGCGAGGGCAAGTGGAACGGCAAGGAGGTCCCGCTGGTGTCCCGCGTCACCGGCAGCGCGGGGATGTCCTGGGACATCGTCGGCAGGCTCGCGACGCTCGACGCGGGCATCCGGCGGGTGGGGGATCGCCGCCTGGACAACGACCAGGCGAACTTCCAGCCGATGATCCCTGGCCACACGCTGGTCGACCTGCGGCTCGGGGGCGACGCAGGCTGGGCATACTGGTCGCTCGCCGCGGCGAACCTCCTCGACGCGCAATACTTCGACTACGGTGCCGCGAGCACCTCCACCTATGGTCGGTACAACGCCTATCCGCTCGCCGGGCGCACGCTGATGGCGCGCGTCGGCGCGAGGTTCTGATGCGACGGGCGGCGCGCCTCGCCTGCGTTCTCGCGCTCGTCGTCGCCGGCGACGCAGCGATCGGCGCGCGGGAGACTGCGCAGGCGCAGGCGCGCCGCGTCGTCTCGGCCAATCTCTGCGCCGACCGCCTCGTGCTCGCGCTGGCGCCGCGCGCGCATGTCGTCTCGGCGAGCGCCCTCGCCTTCGATCGCGCGCTGTCGACGGTCTGGCGCGAGGCCGAGGGGCTGCGCCCCAATCGCGGCGACGCGGAGGAGATCCTCGCGCTCTCGCCGGACCTCGTCGTGCTGGGCGCGCACGCGCCGCGCGCGACGGCGGAGGCGCTGCGACGCCTCGGGCTTCGCGTGCATGTCGTCGGGCTCGCGGACGACCTGGCCGGCGCGAAGGCGGAGATCAGGTCGCTTGCGCGCGCGCTCGGCGAGGACGCGCGGGGCGAAGCGATGGTCGCGGAGCTCGAGGCGCGCATCGCCGCGCTTGCCGCCGCCGCGAAGCCGCATCGCGCGGCCGTGCTGCTCGCCGGCGGATGGACGGCCGGGCAGGGCACGATGGCGGATGCGCTGCTCGGCGCGGTGGGCGTCGAGAACATGGCCGCGCGAGCGGGGCTTCGCGGCCATGGCGCCCTGCGGCTCGAGGAACTCGTCGCCGCCGATCCCGACCTGCTGGTCGTCGAGGATGCCGGCGACGCCGGCGCCTCGCTCTCCGCCGCGCTGCTCGCCCATCCCGTCCTCGCGCGCGGCCGGGCGCGCGTGCTGCGCATGCCGGCCCGGCTCTGGGCCTGTCCCGACCTCGCGCTCGCGGACGCCGCGGCGCTGGTCGCGGAGGCGTCGCGATGAGCCTCTCGCGCCCTGCGCTCGTCCTCGCCATCGCCCTCGCGGCGCTCGCCTGCTTGTCCGCGAGCCTTGGTGCCTCGCGCCTGCGTCCCTGGGACGTGTTCTCCGCGGACGAGGGCGTGCGCGCCGTGGCCGGGCTCGTGCTCTGGGAGATCCGCGCGCCGCGCACGGTGCTGGCGCTCGCGGCCGGCGCGTCGCTGGGCCTCTCCGGCGCGGTGCTGCAGGGGTTGACGCGCAACCCGCTCGCCGATCCCGGGATCGTCGGCGTGTCGTCGCTCGCCGCGCTCGGCGCCGTGCTCGCCTTCCATTTCGGGCTCTGGTCGCCTGCCGCGGGCGGCATCGCCGGCGGCCTCGCCGCGGGCGCGCTGCTGGTCGCGCTCGCGGGCCGCGCGGCCGGCACGCTGACGCTGGTCCTCGCGGGCGTGGCGCTGTCCAGCCTCGCCGTCGCGCTGACCTCCCTAGCGCTCAACCTCGCGCCCAGCCCGATGGCCGCCTTCGAGATCATGTTCTGGCTCATGGGCTCTGTCGCAGACCGCTCGTGGTCCCATGTCACGCTCGCGCTGCCGCTCGCGCTCGCGGGATGGGCGCTGCTGCTGGCGACGGGCCGCGGCCTTGCCGCGCTCTCCCTCGGCGAGGACGTCGCGGCCTCGCTCGGGATCGACCTCGCGCGCCTGCGCCTGCTCGCGGTGGCGGGGACGGCGCTCAGCGTCGGTGCCTGCGTGGCCGTGTCCGGCAGCATCGGCTTCGTAGGCCTCGTCGTGCCGCATCTCCTGCGCGGCCTGGTGGCGCAGGACCCGCAGCGCCTGTTGCCGGCCAGCGCGTTGGGCGGCGCCTGCCTGCTGCTCGCGGCGGACATCGCGGTGCGGCTGGCGCCGACCGGCGCCGAGCTCAAGCTCGGGGTCGCCACCGCGCTCGTGGGCGCGCCCTTCTTCCTGTGGCAGGTTTTGCGCCTGAGGGGGGCCGCATGACCGCGCTGCGCTGGGTGGACGCGACATCGACGCGAGGCGACGCGAGGATCCTCGACGCCGTCGCGCTGGAGGCGCGTCCGGGCGAGGTGCTCGGCATCGTCGGCCCCAACGGCGCGGGAAAGACCACGCTGCTGCGCTGCGCCGCGGGCCTCGAGCGCCTGTCCGCGGGCGATATCCTCCTCGGCGGCGTGCCGCTCGCAGGCCTGTCTGCGCACGCGCGGGCGCGGCGCATCGCCTTCCTGCCGCAGCAGGTCGAGGCCGCATGGCCGATGCGCGTCGCCGACGCGGTGGCGCTCGGCCGCCTGCCGCACGACGCGGCGCGCGACCCCGCGCGCGACAGGCAGGCCGTGGCCCGCGCCCTCGAGGCGGTCGGCCTGTCCGCGGCGGCGGCGCGCCCGCTATCCGCGCTCTCGGGCGGCGAGCGCGCGCTGGCGATGCTCGCGCGCGCGCTGGCGGTCGAGGCGGAGGTCCTTCTGCTGGACGAGCCCTGCGCGGCGCTCGACCCGAACCGCCAGCTCGCGGCGATGGAATTGTTCCGCGGCGTTGCCCGCGCGGGCGCCGCGGTCTGCGTCGTCCTTCACGACCTCGGCCTCGCGGCCCGGCATTGCGACCGCGTCGCGCTGCTGCATCGCGGGCGCGTGGCGACGCTGGGCGTGCCCGACGAGGCGCTCGGCGACGATGCGCTCGCCGAGGCCTACGCGATCCGCGCCGTGCGCATGCGGATCGACGGCCAGGCGCTGCTGGTTCCGTGGGAGAGGCTTGCCGGCGATGCGCCGCGGGAGATGCGCCCATGAGCGGCCTGCGCGCCGATCCCGCGCGGCGCCCGGCCGCGCCGCGCCGCGTGCGCGACGACAGGCGCCGGGGCTGGCTCGCATTCGTCGCGGCGCTCGCCGCCTCCGCCACGCTCCACGCCGCCGTGCTGGTCGCGCTGTCCGGGCGCGCGCGCGAGGCCACGGGCGCGACGCCCGTGGCGCTCGAGGTGGTCGCGCTGCAGTCCATCGTCGCCGCGCCGCGCGGCGCGACGCCCGCCGGGCTCGCGCGGGAGGCCGCGCTGCCGCCGCCTGCCGTCCACGCGGAGCAGGGCGCCGGGCTCGAGCCGCGCGCGGCGGCGATTCCGGTCGATGAGGAGGCCGAGCCTTCGTCGCGGCCCGCCAGCGGCACCGAGGCATGGCTGTCGTTCCCGCCGGCGGCTCACGTCGCCGCGGCGCCCGACGCAGCGAGCCACGCCGCGGTCGATTCCTTCGCCGAATTCGCTGATGCCGCGGCGGCAGCCGGGATGCGCGAGGCCGCGGACGCGACGCAAGCCGCGGATGCCGTGCCCGCGCCCGTCGGGACTGCGGACGACGATGCCCCGGCCGCGCTGGTCGCGAGCCTGCCCCCGCAATCGCATGATGACCAGCCGCGCGCACCGGAGGCGGCGCCGGCGGTGCAACCGCTCCCGGCCGCCATGTCGCCTGCCGCGCGCGCGTCGACGCCAGCCGGCGCGCCCACGCGCGGGCAGCAGGCGCGGCGCCAGGGGCCTCGCGCCGCGTCGCAGGCGGAGGCGGCGCCCGCGCGCGAGGAACCTGCGCGCGGCGGCGACGTCGCGCCGCCATCCCCGGGCGTCGCGCGCGGCGCGGACATGGCGGCGCGGCCGCCTGCCGCCGGCAGGGACGCGCCCGCAGAGCCTGCCGCGGGCAATCCGGCGCCGTCCTATCCCGTCTCCGCCCGGCGCGCGGGGCGCGAGGGGCGCGCGGTCCTGCGCGTCGTCGTCACCAGCACGGGCGAGGGGCGCGAGGTGCGCATCGCGGAGAGCAGCGGGACGCCTTCGCTCGACGAGGCTGCGCTGGCCGCGGTCCGGCAGTGGCGCTTCACCCCGGCGCGCCGCGGCGGCGAGGCCGCGGAGGACGTCGTGCTCGTCCCCGTGAGCTTCACGCTGCTGCAATGACCGCGAAGGAGGATCGACGCATGGAGCGCCAGGCAGGAACGACGCTCGTGCCCAGGACCGGGCTCGGCTTCGACGTCCACCGCCTCGTCGCTGGCCGGCCGCTCGTCCTGTGCGGCGTGCCGATCGCGCACGAGAAGGGACTGGAGGGCCATTCCGACGCCGATGTCGGGCTGCACGCGCTGTGCGACGCGATCTACGGCGCGCTGGCGGAGGGCGATATCGGCCGCTGGTTCCCGCCATCGAACGCGCAGTGGAAGGGTGCCGACAGCACGGCGTTCCTGCGCCATGCGGCGGGACGCGTGGCCGCGCGCGGCGGGGTCCTCGTCCATGTCGACGTGACGCTGGTCTGCGAGCGCCCGCGCATCGCGCCGCATGCCGAGGCGATGCGCAGGCGGATCGCGGACGTCGCCTGCATGGACGTCTCCGGCGTATCGGTGAAGGCGACGACGACCGAGCGCCTCGGCTTCGCGGGCCGCGGCGAGGGCATCGCCGCCCAGGCCGCGGCCACGGTGCTGCTGCCCTTCGTCCTTCCGGCGACGCCCGCATGACGCGCGCGCCGGGCTTCGCGCCCGCGAAGGTGAACCTCTTCCTCCACGTCACGGGCCGGCGCGACGACGGCTACCACCTGCTCGACAGCCTCGCCGTCTTTCCTGGCATCGGCGACATGGTCGAGGCGCGCGAGGCAGGCGGCCTGTCGCTCGCGATCGACGGCGAGGAGGGCACTGCGCTCGCCGGCGACGCCGACAACCTGGTGCTGAGCGCGGCGCGCGGCCTGGCCG
>VGDA01000022.1 GCA_016869915.1 Alphaproteobacteria bacterium | reverse complement strand
CTGCAGGCGGCCATCCGGCGTCACCTCGCCGATCGCGTTGCGCGGCTCCATGGAATTCGGGACCAGGCGGTTGTTCACGAAGTCCATCGCCACGACGCGATGCGCCTTCGCGAAGGCCGCCGCGGTCGCCTTCTCGTCGCCGAGCTCCCAGTCGAAGACCTGGTTGTTCTTCGCGAAGTCCCAGACCTGCGGCGCGCCCGGCCTGGCCGACGCCTCGATGTCCGTCGTCGCGGGCAGCGGGTTCCAGTCGATCTCGACGAGCTCGGCCGCGTCCTTCGCCTCGGCGAGCGTCTCCGCCACCACCATCGCGACCGCGTCGCCGACGAAGCGCGCGCGGCCGACGGCGAGCGCGGGGCGCGGCGTCATCGGCATCGACGAGCCGTCGCGGTTCTTCAGCGGAACCAGGCAGGGGACGTCGCCGATGCCGGCGGCCTTGAGGTCGGCGCCGGTGACGACGGCGAGCACGCCGGGGGCCTTCGCGGCGGCTGACGCGTCGACCTTCGTGAAGGATGCGTGCGCGTGCGGCGAGCGCACGAAGTACGCGTGCGCATGGCGACGCGGCTGGATGTCGTCCGTGTAGCGACCATTGCCCGTGAGGAGGCGCGGATCCTCGACCCGCTTGACCGACTGCCCGACACCGAACTTCACCATGGCTGCGTCCTCGCTCTTGCGACGTTGGATGGCCGATTAGACCGGCCATCGGGCGGGGTTGGCAAGGGTGGCCATCGTCCCCCCTCGGCCCTTGCGTCCCCTGCTGGAGCGCGGGTATTCCGCGCCCATGTGTGGTCGCTTCCTCCTCGTCTCGCCCGTCGAGTTGATCCGGCGGGCCTTCGTCGTCGCGGGACCCGCGCCGAACCTCGCCGCGCGCTGGAACGTCGCGCCGACCACGGCGTGCCTCGTCCTGCGCAGGGGCGACGATGGCGCGACGGCCTTCGCGACGCTGCGCTGGGGCCTCGTGCCGTCCTGGGCGCGCGACATGTCCGGAGCTGCGCGCATGATCAACGCGCGCGGCGAGACCGTCGCCGGGAAGCCCGCCTTCCGCGAGGCGCTGCGCCGGCGTCGCTGCCTCGTGCCCGCCGACGGCTTCTACGAATGGCCGGAGGAGGGCGAGGACCGTCGCCCCGTGCTGTTCCGCCGCGCCGACCGCGCGCCCTTCGCCTTCGCCGGGATCTGGGAGGCGTGGCGCGGACCCGACGGGACGACGGCCGAGACCTTCGCCATCGTCAATACCGAGGCGCGCGGCGCGATGCGGCGCTTCCACCATCGCGTGCCGATCGTCCTCGATGGCGAGGCGCGCGCGGCCTGGCTCGATCCCGCCGCCGACCCCACGCCCTTCGTCGCCGGCCCGGCCTTCGAGGATTTAGAGGCCACGCGCGTGGGCACGCACGTGAACTCCGTGCGCAACGACGACCCGCGCTGCATCGAGCCGGCGACCGACGCGCCTCCCCCGCCAACGCCTGCGCGGCCGGCGCGCGCGACGAAGCCGCCGGGCGACCGCCAGGGCAGCCTCTTCTGAGGCCGCGCGCGCGGGGCTTGACGCCGCGCGCCATTCGATCATGTTTCGCCTCGTTCCGAGGGGAGCCCCGGTCGTGGGGCTGAGACCGCGCAAGGAATGCCTTCACGGGCATTCGCCGCGCTGACCCTTCGAACCTGATCCGGGTCATGCCGGCGAAGGGACGGGACAGCGCGCGGGTTCCCCCACCGGGTCCTTCGCGCCGCCTCCGCCCCGGCCGGCCCGAGGGAGGCGACGATGAAGAGGCTCTTCGCATTGATGCTCGCGGCGCTGGCCGCAACCGCTGGCGCGGAGGCGACGCGCGCCCAGGCGCGGCTAGTCGTCTACACGACGCTCGAGCAGGAATTCATCGACGGGTTCCGCAAGGCCTTCGAGGCCGACCACCCGGACATCCAGATCGAGTTCCTGCGCGATTCCACCGGCGTCATCACCGCGCGGCTGCAGGCCGAGAAGGCGACGCCGCGCGCCGACGCGATCTGGGGCCTCGCCGTCACCTCGGCCATGGTGCTCGACGCCGAGGGCATCCTGCAGCCCTACCGCCCCGCGCATTTCGAGCAGCTGCGCCCGGTGTTCCGCGACCCGAAGCCGGATCCCGCGTGGTTCGGGATGGAGGCCTGGTCCGCCGCGATCTGCTTCAACACCATCGAGGCCGGCAAGCGTGGCCTGCCGGCGCCGAGGACATGGGAGGACCTCGCGGGGCCAGCGTTCCGCGGCCTGGTCCAGATGCCCAACCCGGCCTCGTCCGGGACCGGCTTCTTCCATGTCTCCGGCTGGATCCAGATGATGGGCGAGGAGAAGGCCTGGGCCTTCATGGACCGGCTGCACCAGAACGTCGCGTCCTACGTGCATTCGGGCTCGAAGCCCTGCCGCGACGCGGCGACCGGCGAGTTCCCGGTGGGCATCGCCTACGAGCTCCTGGGCGCGCAGCTCAAGACGCGCGGCGCGCCGATAGAGACGCTGATCATGGAGGAGGGCGGCGGCTGGGACATGGACGTCTTCGCCATCGTGCGGGGCACGCGCAACCTCGAGGCCGCGCGGCGCCTCGCGGACTGGGCCTCGAGCCGCAAGGCGAACGAGATGTACGCGGCCTTCGCCACGCAGGTGGCCTGGCCGGGCATCGAGAACCGCATGCCCAACTACCCGGCCGGCGTCGAGGAATCCCTGATCCGCAACGACTTCGCCTGGGCGGCCGCCAATCGTGCGCGCATCCTCGCGGAATGGACGCGCCGCTACGACGGAAAGAGCGCGCCGAAGTGATGGCCGGAAGCGGGGGATCGGCCTAGTTTCGGGGCATGATCCTCCGATCGGTCGAAGCCCTCGTCGACGCAATCGAGCCCGGCCAGCTGGTCGCCATCCCGCCGGACTATTCCGGCGTCTCGATGGCCGCCACGCGCGCCCTTCTCGCGGCGGGGCGCAGGGGCCTGCGCCTGGTCGCCGTCCCGACCTCCGGGCTCCAGGCCGACCTGCTGGTCGGGGCGGGATGCGTCGACGAGCTCGAGGCCGCGGCCGTCAGCCTTGGAGAGGCCGGGCCCGCGCCGCGCTTCACCGAGGCCATCAAGGCCGGGCGCATCCGCATGCGCGACACGACCTGCCCGGCGGTGCACGCCGCGCTGCAGGCGGCCGAGAAGGGCATCCCCTTCATGCCGCTGCGCGGGCTGATCGGCTCGGACATCCTCGCGCATCGCGCCGACTGGAAGCTCGCCGCCAATCCCTTCGCGCAGGGCGAGGACCCGATCGTGCTCCTGCCGGCGATCGCGCCGGACGTCGCGCTCTTCCACGCGCCGCGCGCCGACCGCGAGGGCAATGTCTGGATCGGCCGCAGGCGCGAGCTCGCGACCATGGCCCATGCCGCGCGCCGCGCCCTCGTCACGGTCGAGGAGGTCGTCGACGGCTCGCTGCTCGAGCGCGAGGAGGTCGCCGCCGGCGTGCTGCCCGCGATGTACGTGGGCGGCGTGGCGCTCGCGCCGCGCGGCGCCTGGCCGCTCGGCTGCCAGGACCTCTACGACGCCGACGACGCCGAGCTGGCGCGCTACGCCTCCGCCGCGCGCGGCGAGGCGGGCTTCGCCGCCTGGGTGCAGGCCTTCCTCGCGCGGCCGGCGCAGGCCGCATGAGCGACGGGGCCGCCATCCGGCGCGAGGCGATGCTCGCCGCCATCCTGCGCCGGCTCGAGGGCTGCAGGACCATCGCCGTCGGCGCGTCCTCGCCGCTGCCCGGCACCGCGGCGCTGCTCGCGCGCGCGAAATGGGGCGCGCGGGTCCTGATGCTGGGCAGCCGGCGCCACAACTCCTTCACCGAGGGCGGGCGCGAGCTCTTCGACTTCGCCGCGCAGGGACGCCTCGACGCCTTCTTCCTTTCCGGCGGGCAGATCGACGGGCAGGCGAACATCAACCTGCTCGGCATCGGCGCCTATCCCGGCGGGCTCAGGCAGCGCTTCCCCGGCTCGTTCGGCTCGGCCTATCTCTATTTTTTGGTCCCGCGCGTGATCCTCTTCCGCGAGGAGCACGAGCCGCGCACCATGCCCGCGCGCGTCGACGTCGTCAGCGCGCCTGGCACCTCGCCACCGGGCGTCTTCCGGCCCGGCGGACCGGTGGCCCTGGTCACCGGTCGCTGCGTCTTCGGCTTCGACCGCGCGCGCGGGCGCTTCGCGCTCGAGAGCGTGCACGCGGGCGAGACCGCGGCCGGCCTGCGCGCCGCGACCGGCTTCGACTATGATGCCGCCGACGCCGCGGCGACGACCCCCGGCCTCGCCGAGGAGGATCGCGCCCTGGTCCGCGAGCGCGTGGCGGCCGAGATCGCGGAGACCTACCCACGCTTCGCCGCGACGCTGCTCGCGGCCTGACGCCAGACCGGAGAGAAGACTTCCATGGACGGCAAGCAGAAGCCCAACACCGGCGCGCTCGCCGGCATCCGCGTCATCGACCTGACGCGCGTGCTCGGCGGCCCCTACGCCACGCAGATCCTCGGCGACCATGGCGCCGACGTGATCAAGGTCGAGCCGCCGCAGGGCGACGAGGTGCGCGACTGGGGCCCTCCCTTCCGCGACGGCACCGCGTCCTACTTCGTCGGCGTGAACCGCAACAAGCGCCTCGCCGCGCTCGACCTCGCGAAGCCGGAGGCGCGCGAGGCACTGATGCGCCTGCTCGAGACGGCCGACGTCCTGATCCACAACTTCAAGAGCGGGACGCTGGAGAAGTGGGGCATCGGCTACGAGGACGTCCTCAAGGCGCGCTTCCCGAAGCTGATCTACTGCCACATCACCGGCTTCGGCGCGTCCGGCCCCTATGGCGGCCTGCCCGGCTACGACGCGGCGGTGCAGGCGATGGCGGGGCTGATGAGCATCAACGGCTCCCGGCAGTCCGGGCCGATGCGCATGGGCACGCCGCTGGTCGACCTCGGCATGGGCATGAACGCGGTCATCGGCATCCTGCTGGCGCTGCACGACCGCCACCGCACGGGCCTCGGCCAGGCGATCGACATCACGCTCTACGATTCCGCGGTGGCGCTGCTCCACCCGCAGGGCGCGAACTACCTGATGTCGGGCAAGGTGCCGCAGCTCATCGGCAACGCGCATCCGAACATCAGCCCCTATGACAGCTTCCGCTGCGGCGACCGCCACATCTTCCTCGCGGTCGGCAACGACCGGCAGTTCCGCAAGATGTGCGAGATGATGGGCGCGCCGCATCTCGCCGACGACGCGCGCTTCACCGACAACGCGAAGCGGGTGGCGAACCGCGACGCGCTGCGCGCCGAGCTCGAGACGCTCTTCGCCGGGCACGACGCGACGAAGCTCGCCGACGACCTCGCGCGCAACGGCGTCCCCGCCGGCGCGGTGATGGACATCGGCGAGGTCATGGCCCACCCGCACACGCGCGAGCGCGAGATGCTGCTCGAGGAGGGCGACTATCGCGGCACGGGCATCCCGGTGAAGATGTCGCGCAGCCGGCCGTCGCTCCGCATGGCGCCGCGCCCCTTCAACGCCGATGGCCCGGAGGTCCTGCGCGAGGCGGGCTATTCCGAGGCGGAGGTCGCGCGGCTGCAGGACAGCGGCATCTCCCCGCGCCAGCGCCGCAAGGGCGGGGCCGAGTGAGCGGCGAGGTCGTCAACCTCCGCCTCGCGCGCAAGGCGCGGCGGCGCGAGCAGGACGAAGCGCGCGCCGCCGCCAACCGCGCGCGCTTCGGCCGGCCGGGGGCGGAGCGCGCCGCGGAGGCCGCGGAGGCGTCGCGCGCCGCGCGCGCCCTCGACGGCAAGCGCATCGAGGGCGGGGACGGCTGAAGAGGGACGAGGAGGGCGCGATGGCGAGGAAGCTGCACTTCACCGAGGTCGAGCTCGCGGATCGCCGCGCGCGCGCCTGCCGGGCGATGGCCGAGGCCGGGCTCGACGGGCTGCTCTGCTTCCGCCAGGAGAGCATGTACTGGCTGACCGGCTACGACACGTTCGGCTTCGTGTTCTTCCAGTGCCTCTATCTCGGCGCCGACGGGCGCATGACCCTGCTGACGCGCGCGCCGGACCGCCTGCAGGCGGCGCAGACCTCGGTCGTCGAGGACGTGCGAATCTGGGTCGACGCGCCCGACGCCTCGCCGGCGATGGAGTTGCGCGCGATCCTTGACGCGCATCGCTGCGGCGGCCGCAGGCTCGGCGTCGAGTGGGAGGCCTATGGCCTGACCGCGCGCAACGGCCAGCGGCTTTCCGCGGCGCTGGACGGGTTCTGCACGCTCGCCGATGCCTCGGACCTCGTGTCGCGGCTGCGCGTGGTGAAGAGCGCGGCCGAGCTCGCCCATGCGCGCCACGCCGCCGCGCTCGCGGACAAGGCGCTCGCGGCCGGCACGGCCCTCGCGCGGCCTGGCGCCGACGAGGGCGAGATCCTCGCGGCGATGCAGGCCGAGGTGCTGCGCGGCGGCGGCGACGAGCCGGCCAACGAGCAGATCATCGGCTCCGGCCCGCACGCTCTGCTCTGCCGCACGCACACGGGCCGGCGCCGCCTCGACGCGCGCGACATGCTGACGATCGAGTTCGCGGGCGCCTATCGCCACTACCACGCGGCGCTGATGCGCACGCTCGCGATCGGGGGGCACGACCCGCGCCTCGCCGGCATGCACGCGGCCAGCGTCGATGCGCTGCACGCCTGCGAGGAGGCGCTGCGGCCTGGCCGCCCGATCGGCGAGGTCTTCGACGCCCATGCGCGCGTGCTCGACGCGGCGGGGTTCCGCGAGATGCGCATGAACGCCTGCGGCTACTCGCTGGGCTCGACCTTCGCGCCGAACTGGATGGACTGGCCGATGTTCTACCGCGGCCAGCCCTACGTCGCCGAGCCTGGCAACGTGTTCTTCGTCCACATCATCGTTTTCGACGCGGCCACCGGGCTCGCGATGACGCTGGGACGGACGAGCGAGGTCACTGCGTCGGGGTCGCGGCCGCTTTCCGCGGCGCCGCTCGGCTTCGTGGCGGCCTGAGGCGAAGGCGCGCCGGAGGCAGTCCGGTGCCCCGTGGCCACGCCGGCCTGCCGAGGGGAGGGGATGGTGGGCGCTGCTGGGATTGAACCAGCGACCCCCGCCGTGTGAAAGCGGTGCTCTGCCGCTGAGCTAAGCGCCCCATCGACCCCTTCGGAAGCGCGGGATATAAGAGGCGGCTTCCGTCGGTGTCAAGGAAGGTCGCGCCGCGGCCTCGAGCCTGCCCGTCGTCCACGCCCTAGGTAGGCCGATGGTCCAGTCCAAACCCGCCCGCGCCAGCGTCGTCCTCGCGCTCGCCCTGTTCCTCGTGGCCCTGGGCTGCGGAGGCGCGCGCGCGCAGGCCCGCTCGGCAAGCGTCAGCTACGACATCTACACGGGCGGCCTGCAGATCCTCGAGCTCGATGCCTCGATCTCGCTCGACGGGGGCAGCTACGACCTCAGCGCGAAGCTGCGCACGCGCGGCCTGATGTCCACGCTGTTCCCGTGGGAGCAGTCGAACCGCGTGGCGGGCACGACGGCGGAGCCATTCCCGGCGCCGCGAGTATTCGAGCAGAGGGGCAACTTCCGCGGCAAGGAACGCAGCGTCGAGATCGCCTATCGCGACGGGCGGATCGCGCAACTCGCGGTCGCGCCGGTCGGCGCGGAGGACAACGACCGGGAGCCCGTGCCGGTCGACGACGTCGCGGGCGCCCTCGACCCGCTGACCGGCATCGTCGCGCTGCTGCTGCGGCTCGAGGCGGGGGGCAGCTGCGACGGGCGCTACGATGGCTTCGACGGGCGGCGGCGCTTCACGATGGAACTGGTGGATCGGGGCACCGAGGCGATCGAGGTCCCGGGCGCTCCGGGCGGTCCCGGCCCCGCCCGGGTCTGCGACTTCGTCTACCGCCAGACCGCCGGCTACGCGCGACGCGTCTCCTGGGGACCGGATCGCCAGCGCGACCCGAGGGAAGGCCGGTTCTGGATCGGCGATCCGCGCCAGGTGGCGCCCGGCGTCGCGCTCACGCGCCTTCCGCTGCGCATGGAGGTCGAGAACAGCTTCGGGCGGATGCTCGCGCATCTGCGCCCCCCGGCGCCGCGCTGAGGCCGCCTCAGCGGCCGACGAGCGGCGGGATCTCGCGCAGGCTGTCGACGACGCGGTCGGCGCCCAGCTCGCGCGCCGGGACGGCCGTGTAGCCGAAGCTCACGAGGATCACCGGCAGCCCGGCGGCGCGCGCGGCGGCGAGGTCGACGGGGGAATCGCCGACGAAAACGGCGTCGCGCGCTTCGCCGCCGAGCGCGGCGAGGCAGCGCCGGACGGGATCGGGATCGGGCTTGCGCACGCCGTCGCCGCCGACGATCGCCGAGAAGAAGCCCGAGAGCCCGAGCTCTCCCAGGATGCGGTGCGTGGCGCGGTCCGGCTTGTTCGTGCAGATTCCGAGCTCGAGGCCGCCGGCCCGCAGCGCCGCGAGCGCCTCGACGGCGCCGTCGAAGGGGCGCGTCACGCGGGTCAGCCGCGACTCGTAGATGTCGACGAAGCGCGGCACGAGCGCGCCGACCGGGCCCGGGAGGCCGCCGCGCGCCGCGAAGCCACGCTCGACCAGGCGCGCCGCGCCCTCGCCGATCATGGTCCGCCCCGCCACCTCGCCCACCGGAGCGCGGCCATGCTCGCCCAGGAGCGTGTCGAGCGCGCCGACGAGGTCGGGGGCGCTGTCGACCAACGTGCCGTCGAGGTCGAAGACGACCGAGCGGATGCCGTTCAAGGGCTGCGACATAATGCGTATGATCCGAGGCCGTGGACTGGGGCCACGCCTTATGGCATTGCGCGTCGCGCCCAGGAATTCCCTTTTGCAAGAAGATCCCATGCCGCGTGACTCCAGGGACATAGCCGTCGTCGTGCTCGCAGCCGGTCTTGGCACGCGCATGAAGTCGCGGCGCCCGAAGGTGCTGCACGAGATCGGCGGCCAGCCCATGATCGCGCATGTCCTCGCCGCCGCCGCGCCGCTTCGCCCCGCGCGGGTCGTGGTCGTGGTCGGGCCGGAGCCCGGCATGGAGGAGGTCGGCCGCGCCGCGCGCGCCGCGGCGCCCGGCGTCGCGATCGAGACGGTCGTCCAGCGCGAGCGCCTCGGCACGGGCCATGCGGTGCGGCAGGCGCGTCCCGCCCTCGAGGAGCATGGGGGCGACGCCGTCGTGATCTTCGGGGACACGCCGATGGTGACCACCCGCACGCTGCGCCGGCTCGTCGCCGCGCGCCGCCGCGGCGGCCACGCGGCCGTCGCCGCCTCGTTCCGCCCGGCCGACCGCAAGCTCTTCGCGCGCCTCGTCGTCGGCCCGCGCGGCAGGCTCGAGCGCATCGTCGAGGCGCGCGACGCCACCGAGGAGGAGGCGCGCATCGAGCTCTGCAACGCCGGCGTCATCGCCTTCGACGGCGCGGTCCTGTTCGACCTGCTCGGCCGGCTACGCAACGACAACGCCAAGCGCGAGTACTACCTGTTCGACACGATCGCGCATGCCTGGCGCCGCGGCCGCAGCTGCGGCCATGTCGAGATCCCCGTGCCCGAGGCCTTCGGCGTCGATTCCCGCGCCGCGCTCGCCGAGGCGGAGGCCATGCTGCAGGCGACGCTGCGCCGGCGCGCGATGGAGGAGGGAGCCACCCTCGTCGCGCCGGAGACCGTGTTCCTCGCCGCCGACACGCGCCTCGGCCGCGACGTCGTGGTCGGCCCGCACGTGGTCTTCGGCCCGGGCGTGCGCGTCGGCGACGACGCGCAGGTACGCGCCTACAGCCACCTCGAGGGCTGCACCGTCGCGGAGGGCGCGATCGTCGGCCCCTTCGCGCGGCTGCGCCCCGGCACCGAGGTCGGCGCCGGCGCCCATGTCGGCAACTTCGTGGAGCTCAAGGCGGCCCGCCTCGAGGCGGGCGCCAAGGCGAACCACCTGTCCTACATCGGCGACGCGCGCGTCGGCGCGCGCGCGAACATCGGCGCGGGCACGATCACCTGCAACTACGACGGCTTCGAGAAGTTCCGCACGGAGATCGGCGCCGACGCCTTCGTCGGCTCGAACAGCGCGCTCGTCGCGCCGGTGACGGTGGGCGACGGCGCGAACGTCGCCGCCGGCAGCGTGGTCACGAAGGACGTCGCGCCGGGCGCGCTTGCCGTGGCGCGCGGCGACCAGCGCAACATCGAGGGCTGGGCGACGCGCTACCGCGCGCGCCGCGCCGCGCAGAAGGCCGCCGCCGCGGCGAGGAAGGGCTAGCGACCATGTGCGGCATCATCGGCATCATCGGTCGCGCCGAGGCGGCCCCCCTGCTGGTCGACGGGCTGCGCCGGCTCGAGTACCGCGGCTACGACTCCGCGGGCATCGCGACGCTGCGCGACGGCGCCATCGATCGCCGGCGCGCGGAGGGCAAGCTCTCGCGGCTCGAGGCCGTGCTGCGCGAGGCGCCGCTTCCGGGTACGACCGGCATTGGCCACACGCGCTGGGCCACGCATGGGCGCCCCAACGAGACCAACGCCCACCCGCACGCCACGCATCGCGTCGCGGTCGTCCACAACGGCATCATCGAGAACTTCGCCGAGCTGAAGGGCGAGCTCCTCGCGCGCGGGCGCCGCTTCGAGACCGAGACCGACACCGAAGTCTTCGCGCAGCTGATCACCGAGCTGCTCGACGCAGGCCATCCGCCGCGCGAGGCCATGAGCATGGCGCTGCGCCGCATCCGCGGGGCCTTCGCCCTCGCGGTGCTGGTGGCCGGCACCGACGGCATGCTGCTCGCGGCGCGGCAGGGGTCGCCGCTGGCGATCGGCTTCGGCGACGGCGAGATGTTCCTCGGCTCGGACGCCTTCGCGCTGGCGCCGCTAACGCGCCGCCTCTGCTACCTCGAGGATGGCGACTGGGCCGTGCTGACCGGCGCGGGCGCCGAGATCTACGACCGCGACGACCGGCGCGTGGAGCGCCAGGTGCGCGAGACCGCGCTCTCCGGCGCGCTGGTGGGCAAGGGTAACCACCGGCACTTCATGCACAAGGAGATCCACGAGCAGCCCGCGGTCGTCGGCGACACGCTGCGCGCCTACGTCAACCCGGCGACGCACGAGGTCGGCCTGCCCGGGCTGCCCTTCGACTTCGCGACGCTGCCGCGCCTGTCGATCATCGCCTGCGGCACCTCGCACTACGCCGGCCAGATCGCGAAGTACTGGTTCGAGGGGCTCGCGCGCCTCGCCGTCGACACCGACATCGCATCGGAGTTCCGCTACCGGCGGCCGGTGCTGGCGCCGGGCGGCGCGGCTCTCTTCGTCTCGCAGTCCGGCGAGACGATCGACACGCTGGCGGCGCTGCAGCACGCGCGCGCCGAGGGCCAGCGCATCGCCTCGATCGTCAACATGCCGGAGAGCTCCATCGCGCGCGCCTCCGACGTCGTCTTCCCGACCCATGCCGGCCCGGAGATAGGCGTCGCCTCGACCAAGGCGATGGCGACGCAGCTCACGGTCATGGCCTGCCTCGCGCTGGCGGCCGCCAGGGCGCGCGGGACGATCCCGGCGCGCGAGCATGCGCGGCTCTGCGTCGCTCTGGGCGAGACGCCCGCGCGCATCGCCGAGGTGCTCGCCCACGACGACGCGATCCGCAGGCTCGCCGCGACCGTCGCCGAGGCGCGCGACGTCCTCTATCTGGGCCGCGGGTCGTCCTACCCGGTCGCGCTCGAGGGCGCGCTGAAGCTCAAGGAGATCTCCTACATCCACGCCGAGGGGTACGCCGCGGGCGAGATGAAGCACGGCCCGATCGCGCTGATCGACGAGACCGTGCCGGTCATCGTCGTGGCGCCGAGCGACGAGTTGTTCGAGAAGACTGCGTCCAACATGCAGGAGGTCGCCGCGCGCGGCGGCCGCGTGATCCTGATCTCGGACCGCGAGGGCATCGACAGGGCCGGGCGCATCCCCTGGGCCTCGATCGAGATGCCGCGCGTCGATCCCTTCGTCGCGCCGATCCTGCACATCGCGCCGGTCCAGCTGCTCGCCTACCACGTCGCCGTGATCAAGGGCACGGACGTCGACCAGCCGCGCAACCTCGCCAAGAGCGTGACCGTCGAGTAGCCGATGCAAGGCGCGCCGACGACGGAGGACCTAATTGCCTTCGGCTTCCTGCTGGCCGCCTGGACCGGCTACACGCTGCTCGCCGACCATCGCTTCCCCGCGCACGGGCTGATGGGCGTCACGGCGCGGCTGCGGCGGCGCTGGATGGAGCGGATGCTGGAGCGCGAGAACCGCATCTACGACGCCACGCTCGCCGCGCACATCGCCCGCTCGCCCAACTTCTTCGCCCAGACCTCGCTGATCATCCTCGGCGGCCTGCTGGCCGTCGCGGGAGCGGGAGACCAAGTCCTGGGCCTCGTCGCCGAGCTGCCCTTCGCGCGCAGCGGCGGCGCCCTTTCCTGGCGCCTGCGCCTCGGCGCGGAGATCGTCGTGTTCATCTACGCGTTCTTCAAGTTCACGTGGTCGATGCGGCAGTTCAACTACCTCATGATCCTTATGGGCACGGCCCCGGCCGCCGGCAGCGACGCCGCCCGCGCGGAGGGGCCTGCGATCGTGGCGCGCGCCGCGCGCATGAGCGACATCGCCACGCGGCACTTCAATTCCGGCGTGCGCGCGTATTATTTCGGGCTCGCGGCGCTCGCCGGCTTCGTGCATCCCTGGCTCCTCGTCGGCGCGACGGCGCTGGTGGTGCTCGTGCTGGCGCGGCGCGAATTCCTCTCCGCCACGCTCGCCGCGATCAAGGAGTGACGCATGGCGTTCGACTACGACCTCTTCACGATCGGCGCCGGCTCCGGGGGCGTCGCGGCCTCGCGCCGGGCCGCGGCCCATGGCGCGCGTGTCGCGATCGCCGAGGATCGCCGCATCGGCGGCACCTGCGTGCTGCGCGGCTGCGTGCCCAAGAAGCTGCTGGTCTACGGCACCCATTTCGCCGAGGAGCTCGAGGACGCGCGCGGCTATGGCTGGACGGTGGAGCGCGCGCGCCTCGACTGGGGCGCGCTGGTCGCCGCCAAGGATCGCGAGACGGACCGGCTGCATGGCATCTACGCGAAGCTGCTCGCGGGCTCCGGCGTCGCCGTCCACGAAGGCCGCGCGCGCATCGTCGCCGCGAACACCGTCGAGGTGGCGGGCCGGCGCGTCACGGCGCGCCACATCCTCGTCGCCACCGGCGGCAGGCCCGAGCGCCTCGCCATCCCGGGCGCGGAGCTGGCGATCGATTCCGACCAGGCGCTCGACCTTCGCGAGCTGCCGCGCCGGGTGGCGATCCTCGGTGGCGGCTACATCGCGGTGGAGTTCGCGGGCATCTTCCGCGCCGCGGGCGCGGAGGTGACGCAGGTCATCCGCGCCGACCGCGTGCTGCGCGGCTTCGACGACGAGTGCCGCGCGCACCTGCAGGCCGAGATGGCGCGCAAGGGCGTGCGCTTCCTGGCCGGCGCCGAGGCGGCGCGCATCGAGCGCGTCGCGGGCGGCCTGCGGCTGGAGCTCCGGGACGGCTCCGCACTCGAGGTCGACGAGGTGATGATGGCGACGGGGCGCCGGCCGAACACGGCGGGGCTCGGCCTCGAGGAGGCCGGCGTCACCCTGAACAAAGCCGGCGCCATCGCGGTCGACGAGTGGCAGGCGACGACGGCCCCGGGCATCCACGCCATCGGCGACGTCACGGACCGCATCAACCTGACGCCGGTGGCGATCGCGGAGGGCAGGGGCCTCGCCGCGACGCTGTTCGACGGCAACCCGACGCGCATGGACCATTCCTGCGTCGCCAGCGCGGTGTTCAGCCAGCCGCCGCTCGGCACGGTCGGCCTGTCCGAGGAGGCCGCGGCCGCGCAATGCGGGGCGGTCGACGTCTACACCGCGCTGTTCCGGCCGATGAAGCACGCGCTGTCCGGGCGCGAGGAAAGGACGCTGATGAAGCTCGTCGTCGAGCGCGCGTCGCAGGTCGTCGTGGGCGCGCACATGGTCGGCGCCGACGCGCCGGAGATCATCCAGGCGCTCGCCATCGCCGTGAAGGCGAGGCTGACGAAGCGCGACTTCGATCGCACCGTCGCCGTGCATCCGACCGCCGCCGAGGAGTTCGTGCTGATGCGCGAGCCGACGCGGCGCACCTGATGGCCTCGAGCCGAGGCCGTTCCATCCGAGGGGGAGACCCAGCATGACTGCCACGCTGACCGCCGCCGAGAAGGCCGCCTACGAGCGCGACGGCTACCTGTTCCCGCTCCGCGTCTTGGAGGCAGGCGAGGCCACGGCCGCGCGCAGCCGAGTCGAGGCCTTCGAGCGTTCGCTCGGCGGGCCGCTGCCCAAGGAACTGCGCCACAAGCCGCATCTCTACTCGACCACGATCGACGCCATCGTGCGCAGCCCGGCCATCCTCGACCGCGTCGAGGGCATCCTCGGGCCGGACATCCTGTGCTGGGAGACCGTGCTCTTCATCAAGGAACCGAGGGATCCCGCCTACATCTCGTGGCACCAGGACGTCGCCTACTGGGGCCTCGAGCCCTACGACATCCTCACGGCCTGGGTCGCCCTGAGCCCAAGCACGCGCGAGACCGGGTGCATGCGCGTGCTGCCGGGCTCGCATGCCGGCGAGATCGCCGCCCACAAGGACACGTTCGCGCCCAACAACATGCTGTCGCGCGGCCAGGAGATGCAGGTCGAGGTCGACGAGGCGAGGGTGGCCGACATCGTCCTGCAGCCCGGCGAGATGTCGCTGCACCACGTCAAGATCGCCCATGGCTCGGACCCGAACACGGGATCGGATCGCCGGATCGGCCTTGCGATCCGCTACATCCCGACCTCGGTCCGGCAGTCGATCGCCGCGCACGACACCGCGACGCTCGTGCGGGGCGTCGACCGCTTCGGGCATTTCGAGCCCGAGCCCCGGGCCGCCGCCGATTTCGCGCCCGAGGGGCTGGCGGCGCAGAAGCGCCTGCGCGAGCGCCGCATGGGGATCCTGATGCGGCCTGTGAACGCCGCCTGATCTCCGGGGGCGCGTCGCCGCGGTCGTTGCGCACGGAGCCGGCACGGGGCTAATGTCCCGCGCCAAACTTTCAAGCCAAAGAGTTGATCATGCGCGCGAAATGGAACCCGGACAGCTGGCGCGGCCACCCCATCCGCCAGATGCCGGAGTATCGCGACAAGGACGCGCTCGGCTCCGTCGAGCGCAAGCTCGCGGGCTTCCCGCCCCTCGTCTTCGCCGGCGAGGCGCGCGCGCTGAAGGCGAGGCTCGCGGCGGTGGCCGACGGCAAGGCCTTCCTTCTCCAGGGAGGCGATTGCGCCGAGAGCTTCGCCGAGTTCTCCGCCAACAACATCAGGGACACCTTCAAGGTGTTCCTCCAGATGACGGTCGTCCTGATGTACGCGGGCGGCCTGCCGGTCGTGAAGGTCGGCCGCATGGCGGGCCAGTTCGCGAAGCCGCGCTCGGCCGACACCGAGACGATCGGCGGCGTGACCCTGCCTGCCTATCGCGGCGACATCATCAACGGCATCGAGTTCGAGGCGGGCGCGCGCGAGCCGGACCCGCAGCGCATGCTGCAGGTCTATTCGCAGAGCGCCTCGACCCTCAACCTCCTGCGCGCCTTCGCGCGCGGCGGCTACGCCGACCTCCACCGCGTCCATGGCTGGACCCAGGGCTTCGTCGCCAACTCGCCGGCCGGCGAGCGCTTCCGAGACATCGCCGACCGGATCGCCGAGGCGCTGAACTTCATGGAGGCCTGCGGCATCCGCTCCGACCTCACGCCGCAGATCTCCGAGGCCGAGTTCTTCACCAGCCACGAGGCGCTGCTGCTGCCCTACGAGGAGGCGCTGACCCGCGTCGACAGCACCTCGGGCGACTGGTACGACTGCTCCGCGCACATGATCTGGATCGGCGAGCGCACCCGCCAGCCGGACGGCGCCCATGTCGATTTCTGCCGCGGCATCCGCAACCCGATCGGCATGAAGGTCGGGCCAACGCTGGAGCCCGACGAGCTGATCCGCCTGATCGACATGCTCAATCCCGAGAACGAGGCCGGACGCCTCACTCTCATCAGCCGCATGGGCCACGACAGGCTCGCCGAGCGCCTGCCGGCGCTGGTGCGCCGCGTGGCGCGCGAGGGTCGCAAGGTCGTTTGGTCGTGCGACCCGATGCACGGGAACACCATCAAGTCCGCCTCCGGCTACAAGACGCGTCCCTTCGACCGCATCCTCGCGGAGGTGCGCGGCTTCATGGCTGTCCATCGCGCCGAGGGCACGCATGCCGGCGGCGTGCATTTCGAGATGACCGGGCAGAACGTGACGGAATGCATCGGCGGCGCGCAGGAGGTCACCGAGAGCGCGCTCGCGGACCGCTACCACACGCATTGCGACCCGCGCATCAACGCCACCCAGTCCCTCGAGCTCGCATTCCTGCTGGCCGAGGAACTGAAGGCGGCGCGCGACACCGCAGCAGAGCGCCGCGCCGTCGCGTCCTGACGGCAGGCGATGAGCGCGCGCGCCCGGGATTTCGCCGCGCGGCTCGGCGTCGCCTTCCCGATCGTGCAGGCGCCGATGGCGGGCGGGCCGACGACGCCCGCGCTCGTCGCCGCCGTGGCCGAGGCCGGCGCGCTCGGCAGCATCGGCGCGGCGATGCTCGGGCCCCGGGCCATCGCCGAGGCTTGCGCCGCGACGCGCGAACGCACGACGCGTCCCTTCCTCGTCAACCTCTTCGTCCTGCCGCCCGCGTCGCCCTCGCCGGCAGAGGTCGCGCGCGCGCTCCCGCGCCTCGCGCCGTTCCACGAGGAACTCGGGCTGCCGCCGCCGGCGATCCCCAATTCCTGGGGCGAGGACCTCGAGGCGCAGGTCGATGCCGTGCTGGCTGCGCGGCCGGCCATCGTCGGCACGCATTTCGGCCCGCCGCCGCCGCGGCTGCTGGCGGGATGCCGCGAACGCGGCATCCTCGTCATGTCGACGGCGACGACGCCGGACGAGGCGCGCGCGCTGCAGGCCACCGGCGTCGATGCGGTGGTCGCGCAGGGCGCGGAGGCGGGCGGGCATCGAGGCACGTTCCTGCGCCCGGTCGGGGAATCCCTCTTCGGCACGATGGCGCTCGTGCCGGCGATGGTCGACGCGGTGCGCATCCCCGTGATCGCCGCGGGGGGCATCATGGACGGGCGAGGTGTCGCCGCCGCGCTCGCGCTCGGCGCCTCGGCCGTGCAGCTCGGCACGGCCTTCCTCGCCTGCCCGGAGGCGGGGACCCACCCGCTCCACAAGGCCGCGCTGGCGAGCGCCGGCGGGACGATCCTCACCCGCGGCGTGACCGGCCGCCACGCGCGCGGGCTGCGCAACCGCCTCCTCGTCGAGCTCGACGCGAGCGCGGCCGATGCACCCGACTACCTCGTGCAGGGCGCGCTGTCCGGGCCGCTGCGCGCGGCGGCGGCGCGGCAGGGACGCCCCGAGCTGATGGCCATGTGGGCGGGGCAGGGCCATGCCATGGCGCGCGCCGAGCCGGCGGGCGAGGTCGTCGCGCGCCTCGTCCGCGAGGCCGGCCTCCAGCCCGCCTGACCCCGGCTGTGGCGGGGGGCGCGGGGAATCTGCTATTGCCCCGTCGCCATGAGCAAGGAATCCCGCCCGAAGTCGCTCGAACGCATGATCGAGCGCGTCATCCTGTCGAGCCGCTGGCTGCAGGCACCGCTCTATGTCGGCCTCATCCTCGTGCTCGTCCTGGTGGTCATCAAGTTCTTCCAGGAGTTCTTCCACCTCAGCGCGACGCTGTTCGAGGCCGACGAGAGCCGCATGGTGCTCTACGTCCTGTCGCTCGTGGACCTCGTGATGGTCGCGAACCTGACGGTGATGGTGATCATCTCCGGCTACGAGAACTTCGTCAGCCGCATCGAGGACGACGGCTCGGGAGAACAGCTCTCCTGGTTCGGCAAGCTCGACGCTGGATCGCTCAAGATCAAGCTCGCGTCGTCGATCGTGGCGATCTCCTCGATCCACCTGCTGAAGGCCTTCCTCGACGTGGGCTCGATCCCGAACGACAAGCTCGTCCTGCTCGTCGTCATCCACATGGCATTCGTCGTCTCGGCGATCCTGCTCGCCTATCTCGACCGCCTCGCCTTCGGCCCCGGCGGGCACAAGGCGGCGAAGACCGGCCAGGAGTGATGGCCGCCGGGCTCGCCATCGCCGTCGCCCAGGTCAACCCGACCGTCGGCGACCTGCGCGGCAACGCCGCGCGCATCCGCGCCGCCCGCGCCGAGGCGGCCGCGCAGGGCGCGGATCTCGTGGCCTTCCCCGAACTCTGCGTCG
>VGDA01000021.1 GCA_016869915.1 Alphaproteobacteria bacterium | reverse complement strand
TTCTCCACCAGCTTCGTCGAGCATGCCTATATCGAGCCGGAGGCTGGCTGGGCGCGGCGCGTGGGCGACCGCATCGAGGTCCATGTCACGACGCAGACGCCCTACATGGACCGCGACGAGATCGCCCATGTCATGGGGCTGAAGCCGGAGCAGGTGCGCGTGGTGCCCACGGCCGTCGGCGGCGGCTTCGGCGGCAAGCTCGACCTGTCCGTGCAGCCGCTGGTCGCGATCGCGGCCTGGCATCTCGGGCGGCCCGTGCGCTGCACCTACACGCGGCCGGAATCCATGGCGTCCTCCACCAAGCGCCACCCCGCGGAGATCGAGGCGCGCTTCGGCGCCGACGGCGACGGCCGCCTGGTCGCGGCCGTCTTCCATGGCGACTTCAACACCGGCGCCTACGCGTCCTGGGGGCCGACGGTGGCCAACCGCGTGCCCGTGCACGCGACGGGTCCCTACGAGGTGCCGCATGTGCGCGCGACGTCCCGCGCCGTGCACACGAACGAGCCGCCCTCGGGCGCGTTCCGCGGCTTCGGCGTGCCGCAGGCCGCGATCGCCCACGAGACGATGATGGACGAGCTCGCCGGCCAGCTCGGCATCGACCCGCTGGAGTTCCGCCACCGCAACGCGCTGCGCCGCGGCTCGGTCACCGCGACCGGCCAGCGGCTGGAGGCGAGCGCGGGGCTGCAGGCCTGCCTCGAGGTGCTGCGACCGCGCTGGCGCGAGCTGCGCGCCGCGGCCGAGGCCGCGAACCGCGAGGGCGGCGTGCTGCGCCGCGGCGTCGGCGTCGCCTGCATGTGGTACGGCATCGGCAACACCTCGATGTCGAACCCGTCCGAGATGGAGGTCGGCATCGCGCGCGACGGCGCGATCACGCTGTTCACCGGGGCGCTCGACATCGGCCAGGGCTCGAACACGATCATGGCGCAGATCGCGGCCGAGGCGCTTGGCGTCCCGGCCTCGCGCATCCGCCTCGTCACCGGCGACACGGACCTGACGCGCGACGCGGGCAAGACCTCGGCCTCGCGCCAGACCTTCGTCTCCGGCAACGCCGTCCGGCTCGCGGCCGAGGACCTGCGTGCGCAGCTGGCGCGCCTCGGCAACGCCGACCTCTCGCTCCTGCCGGAGGTCGCCAAGGGCTGCGTCGCCATGGGCCGCGGCCGCTTCGATCCGCCGACCACCGCGCTCGACGCCGAGGGGCAGGGCGTGCCCTACGCGACCTACGGCTTCGCGGCCCAGCTCGCCGACGTCGAGGTCGATGTCGAGCTCGGCACCGTGAAGGTGCTGCGCATCGTCGCCGCGCACGACGTCGGGCGCGCCATCAACCCCGTGCAGGTCGAGGGCCAGGTCCATGGCGGCATCGCGCAGGGCCTCGGGCTCGCGCTGATGGAGGAATACCTGCCCGGGCGAACCGAGAACCTGCACGACTACCTGATCCCCACGATCGGCGACGTGCCGCCGATCGAGACGATCCTCGTCGAGGACGCCGAGCCGCTCGGCCCCTTCGGCGCGAAGGGCATCGGCGAGCCCGCGCTGATCCCGACCGCGCCCGCGATCCTCGGCGCGATCCACCACGCCACGGGCGTGCGCATCCGCAGCGTCCCGGCGACGCCGGACCGCGTGCGTGCCGCCATCCTCGCGCATGGAGCACGGCCATGAGCGACGGCATCGTCACCTGCGACGCCTGCCCCGTCCTGTGCCGCATCCGGCCGGGCAAGACCGGCGCGTGCGACCGCTACGGCAACGTGGACGGCGCGCTGCGCCGCCTCGAGCCAGCGGTCGTGCTGGAGCGCGCGCTGGAGAGGGACGGCAGGCTCGTGCCCTTCGCGGGCGGCGCGTGGGACGGCGCGCTGCTGCGCGACGGCGACAGCTTCGTCACCGGCATCGGCGCGGGCACGACCTATCCCGACTACAAGCCGGCCCCCTTCATCGTGTCGTCGAGGGTCGACGGCGTCGACATGATCACCGTCGTGACCGAGGGCATCTTCAGCTATTGCGGCCTCAAGCTGAAGATCGACACCGACCGCTACCTCGGCCCGGAGCAGGCCGCGGTGCGCGTGAAGGGGGAGCAGGTCGGCCATGTCACCACGGCCGAGTACGGCTCGCAGATGCTCTCGGTCGGTGGCGTCCACCACCTGACCGGCGGCAGCAAGAAGGAGGGCGTCGTCACCTGCGACGCGATGCTCGACCTCTGCGCGCTCAAGCCCGTGGAGATGACGATCGACGGCGGTGCGACCGTGGTCGTGCAGGCCGGCAAGGCGCCGGTCATCGACGGCAAGCACGAGGAGCGCATGCGCGTCGGCTGCGGCTCCGCGACGATCGGCATCTTCGCGCGCCAGTGGCACGGCCACGCGGACGAGGTGGTCGTCGTCGACGACCACATCACCGGCGTGCTGACCGAGCACCAGGCGGGCCGCTTCCTCGGCATGCGCCACGCGGGCATCCGCGTGCGCGGCCGCAAGTCGACGCCCGGCCGCTACTTCCAGGTCGCCAATCCCGGCACCGGCTGGGGCGGCACCGACATCACCGAGCCGCTCTCGATCATCGAGAGCATCGACCCGAAGACGGCGTGGCCCGGCATGCGGCTGCTCATGGTGTCGACGACGGGAGAGCACGCCGCCTGGTTCGTGCTCGACGACGCGCTCGTGCCTCGCCCCGCGGAGATGCCGCGCGTCATCGTCGACGTCGTCGACCGCATCGGCGAGAACTGCGAGCCCGCGCTGTGCAGCGTCGTGTTCATGGCCGGCGCGGGCGGCAGCCTGCGCGCGGGCGTCACCGGGAACCCGGTGCGGCTCACGCGCTCCGTGCGCCAGGAGGTAACGCGCGTGACCTCGGGCGGTGCCCCGGTCCATGTCTGGCCGGGCGGCGGCATCACCTACATGGTCGACGTCACGACGATGCCCGCCGGTTCCTTCGGCTACGTGCCGACGCCGGCGCTGGTGGCGCCGCTGGAGTTCACCATGCCGGTCGACGCCTATCGCGCCATGGGCGGGCACATGGACCAGGTCCGCAGCCTCGCCTCGCTGCGCGAGGTCGATCGCCTCGAGGGCCGTCCCTGGCCCGCGCCGCATCCCTGGCCGCTCGGGTGAGCGCCCTCGCGCGCATGCTGCCAGGCGGCGACCGGCTGCACCTGCAGCACGGGCCGATCGACCTCGTGGTGCAGGCCTGGGGCGCGCGCGCGGAGGTCGAGGCCGCGCTCCGCCAGGCGCGCGCCGCCTTCCCCGGCGTGTTGCCCGGGCTCTGCGCCGAGCTGCCGCGCCTGCGCGCGGGAGTCGACGACGCTCCCTTCGCGGGCGAGGTCGCGGAGCGCATGCGCCGCGCCTGCCTTCCCCTCGCGGGCGAGGGCTTCATCACGCCGATGGCAGCCGTCGCGGGTGCCGTCGCGGACCATGTCCTCGCGGCGATGGTCGCGGGCCGCGCGCTGGAACGCGCCTATGTCAACGACGGCGGCGACATCGCCTTCCACCTCGCGTCCGGCGCGCGCCTGTCCTGCGGCCTGGTGAGCGACGTCGCGATGCCGGCGCTCGATGGCGGCTTCGTGCTCGAGGCCTCGATGCCCGCGCGCGGCATCGCGACCTCTGGCCGCGCCACGAAGGGGAGCGGCGGGCGCAGCTTCTCGCTCGGCATCGCCGACGCCGTCACCGTGCTTGCCCCGACGGCAGCCGAGGCCGACGCCGCGGCGACCGTCGTAGCGAACGCGGTCGACCTGCCGGGGCACCCCGCGATCGGGCGGGCGCTGGCGCGCGACCTCGATCCCGACAGCGACCTGGGCGAGCGCCTCGTCACGACCGGGCTCGGGGCGCTCTCCCCGCCGGAGATCCGCGTGGCGCTGCTGCGCGGCCACGCGGTGGCCGAGCGCCTCGCGCGGGCTGGACGCATCCTCGCCGCAGTGCTGGTATTGCGCGGTGCCATGGCGCGCGTCGGCCTCGACGCGCGCATCGCAGCCTGAAAGGGAAGGGCATGGAGATCAACGGCATCGAGATCCGCAAGTTCGCGACCTTCGTGGAGGAGATCTTCCACGAGGGCGGCCCGGTGGCGGCGCGACCGCTCAAGGTCGGCGCGATCGCCGCGGTGGTGCGCAACCCCTTCGCCGGCCGCTACGTGCCGGAGATCGCGCAGCTGATGGAGCAGCTGCGCCCGCTCGGCCTCGAGATGTCGACCCGCCTTGCGCAGGCGCTCACGGGCGGCGACCTCTCCGCGATCGAGGGCTTCGGCAAGGGCGCGATCGTCGGTTCCGCCGGCGAGCTCGAGCATGGCGCGCTGTGGCACGTGCCGGGCGGCTACGCGATGCGCGACCTGCTCGGCAAGGCCAAGGCGATCGTGCCCTCGACCAAGAAAGTGGGGCCCGTGGGCGCGCGGCTCGACGTGCCGGTGACGCACATCAACGCCAGCTACGTGCGCGGCCACTTCAACGCGATGGAGGTCGGGGTGAGCGACGCGCCCCGCGCGGACGAGATGGTGCTCGTCCTCGTCATGGCGACCGGCGCGCGCGTGCATGACCGCGTCGGCGGCCTGCGCGCCAGCGAGGTCAAGGGAGAGGACGGACTGCGATGAGGGCGAGGATCCGCAAGCTCGCGACGATCGTCGACGAGACCCATGTCGAGATGGGCCGCGCCGTGTCGCCGCCCACGCGCCGCGCCGCCGCCGTCGCGGTCATCGCCAACCCGTTCGCGGGCAGGTACGAGGGCGACCTCGAGGAGCTGATGGCGATCGGGGAGGAGCTGGGCGACCTGCTCGGACGCCGCGCGGTCGCCGCGCTCGGCATCGCGCCGGCCCAGGCGGAGAGCTATGGCAAGGCCGCGATCGTGGGCGAGGGCGGCGAGCTCGAGCACGCCGCCGCCATCCTCCATCCGCGCCTCGGCAAGCCGTTGCGCGCGGCGGTGGAGAAGGGCGCGGCGCTCGTCCCGTCTGCGAAGAAGATGGGCGGGCCCGGCGCGCCGATCGACGTGCCGCTCGGCCACAAGGACGCGGCCTATGTGCGCAGCCATTTCGACGCGATGGAGGTCCGCCTCGGCGACTCCCCGCGTGCAGGCGAGATCCTCGTGGCCGTGGTGGTCACCGATTCCGGGCGCCCAAGCCCGCGCATCGGCGGCCTGGCCAAGGACCAGGTCGAGGGCAAGGACGGGCTGCGCTGAAGCGGCCCGCGGGACAACGACGCAGACAGGCAGGGAGAGGACGATGACGATGAAGCGCAGGACCATGATGAAGGCGGCCGCGATCGCGGCCGTGGCAGCCCCGTCGATCGCGCGCGGCCAGGGCGCGGCGATCCGCATCGGCGAGATCAACAGCTACACGGCGCAGCCGGCCTTCCTCGCGCCGTACCGCAACGGCTGGAACCTCGCCATCGAGGAAGCCAACGCGGCGGGCGGCGTGAACGGGCGCCGCCTCGAGACGGTGTTCCGCGACGACGCGGGCAAGCCGGAGGACGCCGTGCGCTTCGCCGGCGAGTTGCTGGCGGCGGAGAAGGTGGACCTGCTCTCGGGCGGCTTCCTGTCGAATGTCGGCCTCGCGATCGCCGACTTCGCGAACCAGAACAAGCGGCTCTACGTGGCCTCCGAGCCGCTGAGCGACGCGCTCGTCTGGGGGCGCGGCAACCGCTACACCTTCCGCCTGCGCCCCTCCACCTACATGCAGGCCGCGATGCTCGCGGAGGAGGCGGCGAAGGTCGACGCGAGGCGCTGGGCGATCGTGTCGCCGAACTACGAGTACGGCCAGTCCGCGGCGAAGTGGTTCAAGGAACTCCTCGTGCGCGCCAAGCCAGGCGTGGAGTTCGTCGCCGAGCAGTTCCCGGCGCTCGGCCGCATCGATGCCGGCGCCACCGTGCAGGCGATCGAGCAGTCGCGGCCCGACGCGATCTTCAACGTCACCTTCGGCGGCGACCTCACCAACTTCGTGCGCCAGGGCAACACGCGCGGCCTGTTCGAGAAGCGCTTCGTCGCCTCGATGCTGACCGGCGAGCCGGAGTACATGGACCCGCTCAGGGACGAGTGCCCCGAGGGCTGGGTGGTCACAGGGTATCCCTGGGACCAGATCCAGACCGCCAACCACAGGCGCTTCCGCGACGCCTACCAGAAGCGCTTCAACGACTACCCGCGCCTCGGGTCGGTGGTCGGCTACGACACGGTCGTGTCGATCGTGGCGATGCTGCGCAAGTCCGGCGGCACCGACACGGAGAAGATGGTCGACGCGATGAAGGGCCTTCCGTTCGAGTCCGCCTTCGGCGAGGGGCCGGTCCTCTATCGCGCCATCGACCACCAGTCGACGCTGGGCGCCTATGTCGGCAAGACGGCGCTGAAGGGCGGCAAGGGCACGATGGTCGGCTGGCGCTACGCCGACGGCGCCAGGTACCTGCCGTCCGACGACGTCGTGCGGACGCTGCGCCCGCAGGGCTGACGCGGTCGATCCGCGCGCGCCCGCCGCGACGACGCCTGGCGTCGTGGCGGCGGGTGCGGCGGGCGACCCAGCCGCCATGGAATTCCTCGCCATACAGTTCCTGAACGGGCTCGCCTCGGCGTCCTCGCTCTTCCTCGTCGCGTCCGGGCTGACGATCATCTTCGGCGTGACGCGGGTGGTGAACTTTGCCCACGGCTCGCTGTACATGCTCGGCGCGTACATCGCGCTCACCATCGTGAGCCAGCTGCCGCGCGACCCCTGGCTCTACTGGAGCGGGATCCTCGTCGCCTCGGTCGTCGTCGGCCTCGTCGGCGTTGCGATCGAGATGCTGCTGCTGCGGCGGATCTACCAGGCGCCCGAGCTGTTCCAGCTCCTTGCGACCTTCGGCGTCGTGCTGGTGGTCGAGGACGTCGCGCTATGGATCTGGGGCCCGGAGGACAGGCTCGGGCCGCGTGCGCCGGGCCTGCGCGGCGCGGTCGAGATCCTGGGGCAGCGCTTCCCGCAATACGAGCTGCTGCTGATCGCGATCGGCCCGGTCGTCCTCCTGCTGCTCTGGCTCCTGTTCACCCGCACGCGCTGGGGCACGCTGGTGCGCGCGGCGACGCAGGACCGCGAGATGGTCGCCGCGCTCGGCGTCGACCAGCGCTGGCTCTTCACGTCCGTCTTCTTCCTCGGCGCATTCCTCGCGGGACTCGGCGGCGCGCTGCAGGTGGCGCGCGCGCCGACGACGCTGCACATGGACCTCGACATCATCGCCGAGGTCTTCGTCGTGACCGTGGTCGGCGGCATGGGCTCGGTGCCCGGCGCCTTCCTTGCGGCCCTGCTGATCTCGCAGATGCACGCCTTCGGCATCATGGTCTTCCCGAAGATCACGCTGGTGCTGACCTTCCTCGTGATGGCCGTCGTCCTCGTGGTCCGGCCCTACGGGCTGCTCGGCCGCCCGCCGACGCATCCCCGCGCGGCCGGGCCGGCGCGCGCGCAGCCGATCGGCCCGGCGCCGCGCGAGCTGCGCCTCGTCGGGCTGCTCGCGCTCGCCGCCGCCGCCATCCTCCCGCCGCTCGCGGGCGAGTACGCGCTGATCATGGCGACGGAGATGGCTATCCTCGTGCTCTTCGCGGCGAGCCTGCACTTCATGATGGGGCCGGGCGGCCTCGCCTCCTTCGGCCATGCGGCGTATTTCGGCGTCGGCGCCTATGCCGGCGCGCTGCTGATGAAGCATTTCGGCGCGCCGATGGAGCTCGGCCTGGCGGTCGCGCCGGTCGCGGCGGGCCTCGCCGGCGTCGTCGTCGGCTTCTTCGTGGTGCGGCTCGAGGGCGTGTATCTCGCGATGCTCACGCTCGCCTTCGCGCAGATCGCGTGGTCCGCGGCGTTCCAGTGGGTCGAGGTGACGGGCGGCGACAACGGCATCCTCGGCGTCTGGCCCTCGGCCTGGGCGCGCGACAGGACCGTCTACTACCTCTTCGTTCTCGCGCTCTGCGCCGGCGGCACGCTCGCGCTGCGCCACGCCATCCACTCGCCCTTCGGCTACGCGCTGCGCGCCGCGCGCGACAACCCGCTGCGCGCCGAGGCGATCGGCCTCGACGTCGCGCGGATCCGCTGGGTCGCCTTCGCGCTCGCCTCGGCCTTCGCGGGGATCGCCGGCGCGCTCTTCGCCTACGCGAAGGGCTCCGTGTTCCCGACCTATCTCGCGATCCCCAGGTCGGTCGACGCGCTGCTGATGGTCCTGCTCGGCGGGATCGAGACGCTGAGCGGGCCGATCATCGGCGCGCTCGCCTTCCACGGCCTCCAGGAGCAGCTCGTGCGCGTGGTCGAGCACTGGCGCGCCGCCATGGGGCTGGCCATCATCGTCCTGGTCCTCGCCTTCCCGCAGGGCATCGCCGGCCATGTCCGCGACCGCTGGGAGCGCGCGCGATGAGCCCCGTGCTCTCGGTCGAGGGGATCTCCAAGTCGTTCGGCGGCGTGCATGCCGTCCGCGACGTCAGCTTCGCCGTCGCGCCGGGCGAGATGCTCGCGATGATCGGCCCGAACGGCGCCGGCAAGAGCACGACCTTCAACATGGCGGGCGGCCAGCTGTGCCCGGATCGCGGCCGCGTGCTGCTCGGCGGGCGCGACGTCACTGGCATCGCGCCGCGCGCGGTCTGGCGCCTCGGCGTCGGGCGCACGTTCCAGATCACCGCCACCTTCGCCTCGATGACCGTCGCGGAGAACGTGCAGATGGCGCTGCTGTCGCATGCCGGCCGCGCCTACGACGCCTTCGGCGCGGCGCGCGGCTTCGCCCGGGACCGCGCGGTCGCGCTGCTCGGCCAGGTCGGCCTCGCCGAGCAGGCGGCGCGCAGCTGCGGCGAGCTCGCCTATGGCGACCTGAAGCGCCTCGAGCTCGCCATGGCGCTGGCCAACGAGCCGCGGCTGCTGCTGATGGACGAGCCCACCGCCGGCATGGCGCCGCGCGAGCGCATCGCGCTCATGGCGCTCACCGCCGCGATCGCCCGCGAGCGAAGCCTCGCGGTCCTCTTCACGGAGCACGACATGGATGTCGTCTTCGCGCACGCCGACAGGCTGGTCGTCCTCGACCGCGGCGCGCTGATCGCCGAGGGCAGGCCCGCGGAGGTGCGCGCCGACCCGAAGGTCCGCGCGGTCTATCTCGGCGGCGGCGCCATGTCCGGGGGGCATTGATGGCGCTGCTCGACGTCGAGGGCCTTCACGCCCATTACGGCCAGGCGCACGTGCTGCAGGGCGTCGACCTCCGCATCGAGGCCGGCAGCGTCCTCGCGCTGATGGGACGAAACGGCGCGGGCAAGTCCACGACGCTCAAGGCGATCATGGGCCTCGTGCCGCCGAGCGGCGGCGCGGTGCGCTTCTCCGGCGGGGCGCTCCATGGCCTCGGGCCGCACGAGATCGCGCGGCGCGGCCTCGGCTACGTGCCCGAGGACCGGCGGATCTTCACCGAGCTCACGGTCATGGAGAACCTCGAGGTGGGGAGGCGCGCCGCGCGGCCGGGGATCCCGGCCTGGACGCCCGAGCGCCTCTTCGAGCTCTTCCCGAACCTCGCCTCGATGCGCGACCGGCCCGGGGGACGCATGTCGGGCGGCGAGCAGCAGATGCTGACGATCGCGCGCACGCTGATGGGCAATCCCTCGCTCGTGCTGCTGGACGAACCCAGCGAGGGCCTGGCGCCCGTGATCGTGGAGCAGATGGCGCGCGCGATCCTGTCGCTGAAGCGCGAGGGTCTGACCGTGCTGCTCTGCGAGCAGAACCTGCATTTCGCGACGCTGGTCAGCGACCGCGCGGCGATCATCGAGAAGGGCGCCGTGCGCTACGAGGGGAGCATGGCGGCGCTGCAGTCGGACGACGCCGTGCGCGCGCAGTACCTGAGCGTCTGAGCGCGGCTTGGGCACCAGGGCGGCCTCCATCCTCGTCATCGCGACCTGCCAGGTCGCGGCGCTCGCGCTGTGGTTCTCCGCCGCCGCGGTGCTGCCGCAGGTCGTGGCCGAGTTCTCGCTGTCGCCCGGCCATGCGGCGCTGCTGAGCAGCGCGGTGCAGGCAGGCTTCGTCGTCGGCACGCTGGCGAGCGCCACGCTCGGCCTCGCGGACCGGATCGATCCGCGCCGGCTCTTCTCCGCGGCGGCGCTGCTCGGCGCCTGCTCGAACGCCGCGCTCCTCGTCGTGCCGATGGACTCGCCGGCCGCGATCGCGCTGCGACTCGTCACCGGCGCGAGCCTCGCCTGCGTCTACCCCGTCGGCATGCGCATGGTCGCGGCCTGGGCAAAGGCGGACCTGGGACTGCTGATCGGCATCCTCGTGGGCGCGCTCTGCCTCGGCTCCGCCGCGCCGCATCTCGCCCATGCGATGGGCGGCGTGGAGTGGCGGCCGACCATCGTCGCCACCTCGCTCAGCGCGCTGCTCGCGGCGGCGCTCGTCCACGCGGCCCGGCCCGGCCCGTTCTGGCGGCCTGCCGCGCGCTTCGACCCCGGCGCGATGCTCGCGATCTTCCGCGACCCCGCCATGCGGCTCGCCCTGGCGGGCTATCTCGGCCACATGTGGGAGATCTACGCGATGTGGGCTTGGCTCGGCGTATTCCTCGACGAGGCCTTCCGCGCCGCGGATGCCGGCGCGCACGCCGCGCGACTCGTCGCCTTCGCCGCGATCGGCCTCGGCGGCCTGGTCGGCTGCGTCGCCGGCGGCCTGCTCGCCGACCGCGTCGGCCGCACGCGCCTGACGATCTGGTCGATGGCGGCGAGCGGTGCCTGCGCGGTCGCCGCCGGCGTCTTCGCTGATGCCCCCCCGGTCGTGATCTCCGCGATCTGCCTGCTCTGGGGCCTCGCGATCTGCGCGGACTCCGCCCAGTTCTCGGCTGCCATCGCCGAGCTGTCGCCGCCCGACCGCATCGGCACGATGCTGACCGTGCAGACCAGCTGCGGCTTCCTGCTGACGCTCGCGACGGTGCAGGGGCTGCCCTGGGCGGTCGCCGCGGTCGGCTGGGGCGGCGCCTTCGCCATGCTCGCGATCGGCCCGTTCTTCGGCGTCGCCGCGATGGCCGCGCTGAGGAGGCGGCCGGAATCGCTGCGCCTCGCCGGCGGCAGGCGCTGAGGCGTCAGCCGGCGAGCGGGTAGAGGTCGGCGCGACGGTCCTGCCAGGTGCGCACGCTGCCGCCCTGGCGCGCCCGGGCGAGCAGGTCGAGCTCGAGCTCGGCCACCACCAGCTGCTCGACGTTCATCTCGCCCTGCGCCATCACGCCGCCCGGCGGGAACTGCACGTCGCAGGGCGTGATGATCGCGGCGTTGCCCACGTTGCCCCGCATCCATTCCACCGGCAGGTTGCCGACCGTGTGCGTCGCGACGACATAGACCTGGTCCTCGATCGCGCGCGCGTGGCAGCAATGGCGCACGCGATGGAAGCCCTGCCGGTCGTCGGTGCAGGACGGCACGAAGAGGATGTCGGCGCCGCGCGCGCGCGCCTGGCGCGCGAGCTCGGGGAACTCGACGTCGTAGCAGACCAGCACCGCCGCGCGGCCGAAGGGCAGGTCGAGCACGCGCAGCTCGCCGCCGGGCGCGAGCGCCCAGGGCGAGACCTCGGTCGGGGTGAGGTGCAGCTTGTCCTGGAGCTCGACGCGCCCGTCGGGCAGGAAGACATGCGCCGTGTTGCGCAGCCCGCCATCGACGGCATGGACATGCGTGCCGGCGACGATCGTCATCGCGTGCCGCGCGGCGAGGCCGGAGAACAGCGCGCGATAGGCGGCTGTGTGGGCGTCGAGGTCCGCGATCCCCGCCGCGCGACCATCGGTGCGCGGGATCGACAGCAGCTGGGTCGTCAGGAACTCGGGGAAGAGGCAGGCCTGGACGTTCCACTCCGCCGCGGCGGCGACGTGGTGCGCGCATTGCGCCGCGAAGGCGTCGAAGGAGCCGACGGCGCGCATGTCGTGCTGCACGCCGGCGACGCGGATGCGTCGGCTCAATGCACGATCTCCGGCACGCGCTCGGCCGGCGGCGTGTTGCGCGAGCGGCCGATGCGCACGACGCCGTCGATGACCACCATGCCGATGCCCGGCAGGTCGCCCTTGCGCACGGAATCGAGCAGGTCCTTGCCGCTGGAATGCTGGGCGCGGTCCATGAGCACGAAGTCGGCGGCGCGGCCGGGCTCGACCAGGCCGCAATCCAGGTCGCGCAGGCGGGCCGTGTTGCCGGTGGCGAAGCAGAAGGCCTGCTCGGCCGGCGTGTCGCCGAGCGCGGAGAGCAGCGCGATCATGCGCAGGATGCCGAGCGGCTGGACGCCCGATCCCGCGGGGGAGTCGGTGCCGACGATGACGCGCTCGAGCTGGCGCAGCTCGCGCGCCACGCGCAGCGCGTGCAGGCCGGCGAGCTCGTTGCCGTTGTGGACGATCTCGATCGCGCGCTCGCAGCGCTCGCACAGGCAGGTGATCTGCTTGAGCGAGAGCGAGGTATGCCCGCCATTGATGTGGCCGATGACGTCCGCGTCGGCCTCGAGCACGACGCCCTCGTCGATGTAGCCCGAGCCGGGCACGGACGGGCCGCCGGTATGGATCGTGGAGTTCATGCCGTACTTGCGCGCCCAGGCGACCATCTGCCTGGCCTCGTCGCCGGCCTTGACCGAGCCCAGGCCGATCTCGCCCAGGAGCTTCACGCCGGCCCTGGCGAGCTCGGCGAAGTCCTCCTCGACCATGCCCTTCTCGATCACCGGGGCGCCGGCATGCACCTTCACGCCGCCGGGGCGGAAGGCGTCGAAGCTGCGCTGCGCCGTGATCGCCATCGCCTTCAGCCCGACGATGTCCTTCGGGCGTCCGGGCAGGTGCACCTCGCCCGCGGAGATCATCGTCGTGACGCCGCCATTCAGGAAGGAGTCGATCCAGCCGACCTGGCCCTGGCGCGGCGTCCAGTCGCCGATGACCGGATGCACGTGGCTGTCGATGAGGCCGGGGGAGAGCGCGCAGCCCTTCGCGTCGATCGTCGTCCTGGCGACCTCGAGGTCGAGGTCCTTCGCGCGCCCGACCGCGACGATGCGGCCCTTGTCCGCGACCACCGCGTCGGCGTCGAGGATCGGGCGCATGATGTCGCCCGAGAGCAGCAGCCCGATGTTCCGGATGACCAGCTTGCCCGCAGGCCCCGTCGCGCCGCCGATGTCAGCCATGATGTCGTCCTCGCCAATCCGATCCGTGGTCGCGCCAGATTCCGGCAAAGCGCCCCGGCGCGCAACCTCCGCGGACCGGCGCGCCGCGCGGGGCGCCGTTCTTCACGGCGCTGGCGAGCGCGTGGTCCATCGAGGCCCTATCCCTCGCCGCGCTCCGCGGCGCGGCGGTCCTTGCGGTCGAGGTGGCGGTACCAGGCGCCGACGATCGGCAGGAACCAGGGATTGCCGCCATAGAAGGCCTGGCGCGGGAAGGGGCGGCCGTCGAAGGCGTTCTGCCGGTTCCCGCCGCCGAGCATCTTGCGCGCGGATTGCTGCCCCAGCCAGCCGAGCATGCCGACGCCGCTGCCGTTGCAGCACATCGCGTAGTGGATGCCGTCGATCTCGCCCATGTGCGGCAGCTGGTCGAAGGCGAAGGCGAGGTTGCCCATCCAGCCATTGGCGATGCGCGCGCCGGCGAGCTGCGGGAAGCGCTCGACCATCAGTTCGTGCAGCAGGCGCGCGGACGTCTCCGGCGCGACCTCGGTGAAGCGCGGCCGGCCGCCGAAGAGCACCCGCTTGCCGTCGGGCGAGAGGCGGTAGTAGCAGAGCACGCGCTTCGTCTCGCCGAGCGTGCGGCCGTTGGGGATCAGGCTCGCGGCGAGCGCGGGGTCGAGCTCCTCCGTCGCGATCATGTGGCTCGCCACCGGGATCGCGCGGCGCCGGAGCCCGGGCGTCACCTTGCCCGTGTAGCCATTGGTGCCGACGAAGACCTTCTCCACGCGCAGCTCGCCGCACGGCGTCGACACGCGCCAGCCGCCCGCCTCGCGCGCGAGCGCCTCGACCGGCGCGCCCGACACCAGCACCGCGCCGGCGCGCTCCGCCGCGGCGAGGAGCCCGCCATAGTATTTCGCCGGATGCAGCTTGCCCGCGCGATCGACGAGCATGCCGCCGAAGTAGAAGTCGCTTGCCATCTCCTCGCGCTGCCGCTCGCGCGGCAGCATGCGCGCCTCGGATCCTCCGAAGGCGTTGAGGCGCTCGCACTGCTTCTCCTGCGCGCGGTAGTGCGCCGGCGTGAAGGCGCCGGAGAAGCGCCCCGAGCGCACGTAGTCGCAGTCGATGCCCTCGCGCGCGATCACGGCCTCGAGATGGTCGAGCGCCTGCGCCGCGTCGGTCAGCAGCGCGCGCTTCTCCGCCTCGTCCTCGACGCCGCGCAGCCCGCCGAGGCCCTTGCCGACATTGACGCCGGCGCTGACCGCGCCGCCGTTGCGCGTGCTGGCGCCGATGCCGAAGGCCTTCGCCTCCAGCACGACGCAGGACGTGCCGGCGCGCGCGAGCTCGAGCGCGGCGTTGAGGCTCGCGAGCCCGCCGCCGACGAGCGCCACGTCGGCGCGCGCCGGCACGTCGCGCCGGCCCCGCTCCATGGAGGGGCGCCATGCGTCCCACCACCAGGGATCGGTGGAGAAGGACGGATGGAAGAGACGATCGTCGCGCTGCGCCATGGCGGCCTCCCCTGCGCCGCCTCCCCCGGCGGCCGGCGGATGATACCGGGCATCGCGCGGCGGCGCGCATCCGCTTGCGTGGCGGACCTGCCATGCGCGGCCTATATTCGCGCGGGATCAAAGGAGGCCGCGATGGACGACAAGACGCGCACCGAGCTCGAGGCCGCCGCCTTCCGCAGGCTGGTCGAGCATCTCAGGGCCCGCACCGACGTGCAGAACCTCGACCTCATGAACCTCGCGGGGTTCTGCCGGAACTGCCTGTCCAACTGGTACAAGGACGCCGCGGACGCCAAGGGCGTCGCGATGACCAAGGACCAGTCGCGCGAGATCGTCTACGGCATGCCCTACGACGCCTGGAAGGCGAAGTACCAGGCCGAGGCGTCGCCCGAGGCCGTCGCCCGGTTCAAGGCTGGCGGCTCCCACAAGCACTGAGGCCTGGAGGCCTCGGAGAGGTGCGCGGGGCGCTCGCACTCTCGCTGCTTTTCGCGGCGGCGCTGCCGCTGGCGGTCGCCGCGCAGGCCCCGCCGCGTCCCGCCGCCACCGCGCCGGCGCCCGCGCCCCAGGCCGAGGCGCCGCGCGCGCGCATGGTGCCCGATGACAGGACCGCGCATGCGGGGCCGGGCCGGGCCGCGGGCGCGGTGCTCTGGAACCATGCCGGCGATTCGCCCCGCCCCACCGACCCGGCCGCGCCGCCCTTCGTCGGCGTGCTGCGCGCCGCCGGCAACGACGTCTTCCGGCTGGAGCGCCAGCCGCAGGGCGACACGATCGCCGCAGGCGTCGCCGCGGTCGTCGCCTCGGCCCGCGACCTGCGCATGCGCGGCTATCGCAGGGTCGTGCTCGCCGGGCAGAGCGCGGGGGGATGGATTTCCCTCGCGGCCATCGCGTCCGCGCCCGGCCTCGCCGAGGTCGTGGTCGCGACGGCGCCCGCCGCCTATGGCAGCAGGACCGCTGATGCCGCGCGGGCGGAACGCAACCGCGACGAGCTGCTGCGCATCCTCGGCGCGGTGCGGGACACGCGCGTCATGCTGTTCTTCTTCGATGCCGACGACTTCGACCCGGGTGGACGCGGCGAGGCCGTGGCCGCGCTCCTTGGCCGGCGCGGCGTGCCGCACCTGCTCGTCGATCGCCCGGGCCTCTTCCGCGGCCACGGCGTCGGGCTGACCAGCGGCTTCGCGCGCCACTACGGCGGGTGCATCCTCGCCTTCCTCGACGTCCCCGACCCCGCGCAGCTTGATTGCGACGAAACGCCTCCCGCCGCGGTGCCCTGGCGCTTCACCGGGCTGCCCGACAGCCTGCCCGGCCCGGCCAACGACAACTCGCCGCTCGGGCGCTTCGTCGGCGCGTGGCAGGGTTCGCTCGACAATGGCGACGACGTGATGCTGGTGGTCGAGGGCGGTTCCTCGACGCGAGTCGCGGCGCTGTTCGCGCGCGGGCGCAGCCGCCTGACGAAGGCCGACCAGCCCTTCTCGCAGCGTCGTACGGGCAGGCTCGACGACGCGACGGGCGACCTCGTCTTCGCGCCGAGCCAGGGCCTCTCGCTGCGTGCCACGCCGCCGCGCGAAGGGGCGCTCCGGCTCGAGGTCGAGACGACCGATGGCAAGCGCCAATATCGCGGCCTGCTCAGGGCCTTGTCCCCCTAATCCACAGGCGGGGAGGCGGCGGCTGTTGCCCGGACCCCGGGCCAGCGCCTAAGACGAGTGCCGGGCCCCGGCGGCCCGCGGCACCAGGGAGCATGACATGGCGGATGGCAGCACCAGCAGCATCGCGGCGGCGAAACTCCGCAGCTTCGTCGAGCGCATCGAGAAGCTCGAGGCGGAGAAGACCGAGCTCGCCGCCGACATCCGCGAGGTCTATGCCGAGGCCAAGGGCAACGGCTTCGACACCAAGATCATGCGGCAGGTGATCAGGCTGCGGAAGATGGAAGAGCCGGACCGGCGCGAGCAGGACGAACTGCTCGACCTCTATCGCCGCGCGCTCGAGGTCTGACCGGGGCGATCCGGCGCACGCGGGCACGGCCATGAAGCGGCAGCCTGACTGGGCCATACCGGCCGACCTGCAGCCCTCCTCGCAGGGCCGCGGCTTCGACCTCGATGCCGCGCTCGAGGCCGTGGTGAGCGTGCGCACCGAGGTGCCGGAGGACGCGTTCACGGCCTCGACGCTGGGCACGGAGCGCGCCGGCAGCGGCGTGGTCGTGCGCGGCGACGGGATCGTGGCGACGATCGGCTACCTGCTGACCGAGGCGGAGCGCGTCTGGCTGACGACCAACGACGGCCGCGTCGTGCAGGGGCACGTGCTCGGCTACGACCAGGTCTCCGGGCTCGGCATCGTGCAGGCGCTGGGCAAGCTGCGCGTGCCGGTCGTCCCGATCGGCGATTCCTCGGCCCTGAAGACCGGCGACGCGGTGGTCGTGGTCGGCGAGGGCGGCCGGCGCCACTCGCTCGACGCCAATGTCGTCGCGAAGCGCGAATTCGCCGGCTACTGGGAATACGTGCTCGACGAGGCGCTCTTCACCGCGCCCGCGCACCCGCAATGGGGCGGCACGGCGGTGCTGGATGCCGGCGGCAGGCTCGTCGGCATCGGCTCGCTCCTCGTCGAGGAGAAGGTCGGGCGCAAGCGCGTCCAGGGCAACATGAGCGTGCCGGCGGAGCTCCTGCCCGCGCTGCTGGACGACATCCTCGCCCATGGCCGCAGCAAGGCGCCGCCGCGGCCCTGGCTCGGCCTCTACGTGGGCGAGGCCAAGGAAGGCCTCGTCGTCGGCGGCGTGGCGCGCGGTGGCCCGTCGGAACGCGCCGGCCTGCAGGAGGGCGACGTGCTGCTCGAGGTCGCAGGCGGCTCGCCGACGACGCTCGCCTCGTTCTTCCGCAGCGTCTGGCGCCTCGGCCGCGCGGGCACGCAGGTGCCGCTCAAGATCCGGCGCGACGGCGAGGAACTGCACATCCCCGTGCGCTCGGGCGACCGCAACGACTTCCTAAAGAAGCCTTCGCTGCACTGACGCCACGCCCCGGCCCGGGCGCCGGCGCACCGCGTCACTCCGCGGCGGCCGCCTTCGGAGCGGATGGCGGGGAGCGGAAGCGCGCGAGCAGCGCCGCCTCCTGCTCCTTCGCCTTGCGCAGGTTCGCTTCCTTCACGTGGCCGAAGCCGCGTATGCCCGCCGGCAGCGAGGCGATCTCCACGGCGAGCGCGTGGGTGGACGCCGAGAGCCCGGCGCAGAGCTCGACGACCAGCGCCTCGTACTCCCCGACCAGGCGCCGCTCCATGCGCCGCTCGTCCGTGCGGCCGAAGACGTCGAGCGCCGTGCCGCGCAGGCGCCGGAACCGCGCCATTACGCCGAAGACGGCGAGCATCCATGGACCGAAGCGCCGCTTGGCGGGCTTGCCCGTGTTCGGGTCGATGGCCGAGAGCAGCGGTGGGGCGAGGTGGAACTCCAGGCTCCGCCAGTCCTCGAACTGCTCGGACAGCGACTTGCGGAAGGCTGGCGCGCCGTAGAGCCGCGCGACCTCCCACTCGTCCTTGATCGCCATCAGCTTGTGGAGGCTGCGCGCGACCGCCTCCGAGAACTGCGCGCGCCCCGGCGTCGCGGCGGCCTCGGCGGCCGTGGCCCTGCGCACCAGCGCCTCGTAGCGCGCGGCATAGGCCTCGTCCTGGTAGTCGACCAGGTCGGCGCGGCGCAGCGCGAGGATCGCCTCCAGGCCCTCGGCCGGCTTGGCGGCCTCGCGCGGGCGGGCGATGGCGACGAGCGCGGCCATGTCGTGCGCGGCCAGCCGCCCGAAGGCGAAGGCGCGCAGGTTGGCCGCGACCGCGACATCGTTGAGCTCGATCGCGCGTTCGATCGCCTCGCGCGACACGGGGATCGCGCCCTTCTGCCACGCATAGCCGAGCATGAAGGGATTGGTGGCGATCGAATCGCCCATCAGCGCGGTGGCGAGGCGCTGCGCGGGGAAGACCTCGAGCGCCTCGCGGCCGATCGCGCGGGCGAGCGCGGCCTCGAGTTCGCCAAGCGGGAATTCGAGGTCGGGGTTGCGCGTGAACTCGCCGATCGGGGATTCGTGGACGTTGACGAAGGCGCGCGTGCGGCCCGCGACGGCGCGGTCCAGCGCCTCGGCGCCGGCAGAGACGACGAGGTCGCAGCCGAGGATGAGGTCGCCCTCGCCGGCGGGGATGCGCGAGGCGTGGATCGCCT
>VGDA01000020.1 GCA_016869915.1 Alphaproteobacteria bacterium | reverse complement strand
CCGAGGCGCCGCGCGATCTGCGCCTGGGTCAGGCCCTCGACGTGGTAGAGCCACGCGACCCGCGCGCGCATCTGCTCTTCGCTGGAGTCGTCCACCCCTGTGCCTTCCGTCCGATGGTCCTTGATCACGGCCGGCGTCCTCTACCATATCTGCCGCCGCCCCGCCCGCGTCCCGGCGCGGGCGAACCGTCATCCCGGCGCAACATGCGGCCGGCACAAGCAAGCGCCGCCCGCACCCCGCGAGGCGGACATGAAGGGAGAACCGACCCATGGCCCTGAAGACGAAGACGCTGAAGACCGCGCTGCTCTCCGCCGCCGCGGCCCTGCTGGCCGGCTGGACCGCCGCGTCGGCCCAGACCCTGGTGCTCTACACCTCGCAGCCCGACAAGGACGCGGCCGAGACGACCGCCGCCTTCTCGCGCCGCAACCCCGGCGTGAAGGTCGAGATCTTCCGCTCGGGCACGACCGAGATCATGAACAAGCTGATGGCCGAGATCGCCGCCGGCGACCCGAAGCCGGACGTGCTGCTGGTCGCCGACAGCATCAGCCTCGAGCTCCTCAAGAAGGAGAACCGGCTGCTCGCGCATCCCGAGGCCGACGTCGCCAACCTCCCGGCCGAGGCCTATGACCGCGACCGCACCTATTTCGGGACCAAGCTGATCACCTCGGGCATCGTCTACAACACCGGCGCGAAGGAGCGCCCGGCGTCGTGGAAGGACCTCGCCGACCCGAAGTATCGCGGCCAGATCGTCATGCCGAGCCCGCTCTACTCGGGTGCCGCCGCGATCACCGTCAGCACCTTCGCCGCGCGTCCGGATTTCGGCTGGGGCTACATCGAGTCGCTGATGAAGGGCAACCAGGCGACCGCCGTGCGCGGCAACGGCGCGGTGCTGCGCTCGGTGGCGAGCGGCGAGAAGGCCTACGGCATCCTCGTCGACTTCATGGCGCTCAATGCCAAGCAGAAGGGCTCGCCCGTCGAGTTCGTGATCCCGGCCGAGGGCCTCACCGCGGTCACCGAGCCGGTCGCCATCCTGCGCACCTCGCGCAACCAGAAGGCGGCCAAGGCCTTCGTCGACTTCCTCATCTCCGAGGAGGGGCAGAAGCTCGCGGTGGGCCAGGGCTACCTGCCCGCGCATCGCAAGGTCGCGCCGCCGGCCGGCTATCCCAGCGTCGACTCGCTCAGGATCATGCCGATGGACATGGCCGGGCTGCTCGCGACGATCGAGGCCGACAAGAAGCGCTTCGCCGACAGCTTCGGCCAGTAAGGCCCGGCGCGACGCGCGAGGGGGCCGGCGGGCATGGGCGCGAGCACCGGCCGCGGCCGGGAGGACTGGCTGCTGGCCGCGCTCGTCGCGGTCACGGCGGTCCTCGCGGTCGCGCCCGTCCTCCGGCTCCTACTCGAATCCGCCTTTCCCTCCGCGGGCGGCGGGCCGGCGGTCGCGGTGCTCTCGCAGCCAGCGACCTGGAACGCGGCGCGCAGGACCCTGGAGACGACGCTCGGCGGCACGCTGCTCGCGGCCGCCATCGGCTGCGTCATGGCGCTGCTGGCCGCGCTCACCGACGTGCGGGCGCGACCGCTGCTCGTCTTCGGCTTCGTGCTGCCGCTGATGATCCCGCCGCAGGTGACGGCGATCGCGTGGCTGCAGGTCTTCGGGCCTGCCAGCCCGCTGCTCAAGATGCTCGACCTCGCGCCTCCGCTCGGCACGCGCAACCCGCTCTACACGCGCGAGGGCATCATCCTGCTCCTGGGCGTGCACTACGCGCCGCTGGTCTTCCTCACGCTGCGCGCCGGCCTGCGCCGCCTGCCGCGCGACTTCGTGGAGGCGGCGCTCGCGACCGGCGCGTCGCCGCTGCGCGTCGTGTCCACGGTCATCGTGCCGATCATGATGCCGTCGCTGGTCGCGGGGGTGATGCTGACCATGGTCTCCTGCGTCGGCAATTTCGGCATCCCGGCGCTGCTCGGCATCCCCGGCGGCTACACGGTGCTGACCACCCTGATCTACCAGCGCCTCGCGGGCCTCGGCCCGCGCGTGCTGTCGGACGTCGCCACGCTCTCCGTCCTGATCGGGCTCATCGTCCTCGTCGGCATCTGGCTGCAGGCGCGGCTGCTGGCGCGCGCCGACTACCGAATCGGCGGGACCTCCGCCGACCCGCCGCGCTTCGAGCTCGGGCGCTGGCGCCCGGCGGCCGAGGCGCTGGCCTGGGGGCTCGTCCTCTTCACCTTCGTCCTGCCGATGCTGGCGATGGTGCTGACCTCGCTGGTGCCGGCCTATGGCGTCAAGCTCACGGCGGCGAACGCCACGCTCGAGAACTATCGCTTCGTGATGTTCGACCACGGCCCGACGCGCCGCGCCTTCGTGAACAGCTTCCTGCTCTCCGCCGGCGCGGCGCTCGCCCTCGTCGCGCTGTCCCTCCCGCTCGGATGGTTCATGGCGCGGCGCGGCGGCCGGCTGCTGGGCGCGCTCGCCTTCGCCTCGGAGCTGCCCTACGCGCTGCCCGGCGTGGTGCTCGCCATCGCCTGCATCCTTCTGTTCCTCAAGCCGCTGCCGCTGCTCGGCTTCGGCCTCTACAACACGGTCTGGATCATCCTCGTCGCCTACCTGATGCGCTTCCTGATCCTCGTGCTGCGCCCGGTCGTCGGCGCCTACCAGCAGCTCGACCGCTCCTACGAGGAGGCCGCGCAGATGGCGGGCGCGCGCTTCGCCTTCCGCCAGCGCACGATCGCGCTGCCGATGGTGGCGCCGGCCGCGGCGGCGGGCGCGCTCATCGTCTTCCTCACCGCCTTCAACGAGCTGACCGTCTCGGCGCTGCTGTGGTCCTCGGGCGCGGAGACGCTCGGCGTCGCCGTGTTCAGCCTCGAGCAGGGCGGCGATTCGACCTACGCGGCGGCGCTGGCCGGGCTCAGCGTCGTCGTCACCATCGCCATCATGGCCGCGACGTCGCTGGCCGGGCGTCGCATGCCGAAGGGAGTCGTGCCGTGGCGGGACTGAAGCTTGATCGCGCGACCAAGGACTTCGGCGGCCCGCCGGTGGTCGACGGGGTGACGCTCGACATCGCCGACGGCGAGTTCATCGCCGTGCTCGGCCCGTCGGGCTGCGGCAAGACGACGATCCTGCGCCTCGTCGCGGGATTCGAGCGGCTGGGCGGCGGGTCGATCGCGATCGGCGACCGCGCCGTCTCGGGGCCCGGGCTGCATGTCCCGCCGGAGGACCGGCGCGTGGGCGTGGTGTTCCAGAGCTACGCGCTGTGGCCGCACATGGACGTCGCCGGCAACGTCGCCTATCCGCTGCGCGTGGCCGGCGTCGGCGACGACGAGATGCGCCGGCGCGTCGGCCAGGCGCTCGAGACGGTCGGGCTCTCGGGCCTCGGCGCGCGCCGCCCCGCCGACCTCAGCGGCGGCCAGCGCCAGCGCGTGGCGCTCGCGCGCTGCCTCGTGATGGAGCCGTCGCTCGTGCTGCTCGACGAGCCGCTCGCCAACCTCGACACCCACCTGCGCGGCGCGATGCAGCGCGAGTTCGACGAGTACCATCGCCGCACCGGCACCACGATGCTCTACATCACCCACGACCAGGCCGAGGCGATGGCGCTCGCCGACCGCGTGGCCGTGATGTCGCAGGGACGGCTGGTGCAGCTCGCGCCGCCCTCGCGCCTCTATCGCGAGCCGGCGACGCGCATGGTCGCGGAGTTCATCGGCCAGGCCAGCGTGCTCGACTGCGACGTTCTGTCCGCCGCCGAGCCTGGCCAGGCGCACGCGCGCGTGCTCGGCATCGACTGCGTGCTGCGCGCCGCGCCGGGCGAGGCGCCGCGCCGCGCGGCCGCCGCCTGCCTGCGCCCCGAGGACATCGCCTTCGCCCCCGCCGCGCCCGGCGCCGGCCACGCGACGCTGCGCCGCGTCACCTATCGCGGCGGCTCCTTCGCGCTCGAGGCCGCGCCCGACGCCGCGCCCGACGCGACGCTGCGCCTCGTGGCGCCCGAGCCCTGCGCGCTCGAGCCTGGCGCGCGGGTCTCGCTCGGGATCCGCGACGGCTGGATCATCCCGGCCGCCTGATCGCGCCGCCGCTCAGCGCGGGCGCTCCTCGAGCACGGGACGCCAGCCGATGTCCTCGTGCCGGTGCGAGCGCGTGTTCAGGTAGAAATAGCCCGCGGCGTGGAAGCCGCGGCAGACGCGGACGCGCGGATCGGGGCGATAGGGCTCGCGCGTCCAGCTGACGGCGCCGAACCAGTTCCACAGGCGGTTGTGCGGGTCGGCGAGCGCATGCGCGTCGAGGGCGTCGCTCGCGGCCCGCGCGGGCGGGGCAGGCGCTCCGGCGACATGCGCGCGACCGCCCACGATGTCGTCCCATTCGTTGCCGGGCGCGCCGCCTGCGTATCCATCCTCGCCCGCGCGGAACGCCTCGCCGCCTGAGAGCAGCCTGCAGGAGAAGCGGCGCCCGTCGATCGTGACGTCCCGGCCCTGGACGTAGCCCGCCGCGTCGAGGTCGTCCCAGCTCACGCGCACGAGGATCACGCGGTCGCAGACGAGCAGGCGCCGGCCATCCGCCTCGACCTCGTTCCAGCGCAGCGCATCCTCGGGGCGCGGAGGCGTGTCCACGAGCGCCCATCGCGCGAAGTCCGGCCTCGGCTCGAATTCCGCGATGTCGCCGGGCAGGACGAAATCGAAGGGCTTGAGCACGGACAGGTCGACCAGCCAGGGGCGCGACGGGCGCGGCAGCGCGCGGCCGTCGCAGGCAAGGGCGCCGAGCGCATGCGTGGCGACGAGGCGGATCATCGGCGCCGTCCGAAAGCGTTCCGTCGGACAAAACGAGCGATAGCGTTCTTCCGCTGGCGAGCCGACGAAGCTGGAGGAAGGCGATCTGGATGGAATGGATCGGTTGACAAAGCCATGAGACAAATCTAATACCGGAATCACGTTTTGTCAGACAAAACGTCTCGATGCCGGCTGGCCACTGGCCCGGCGCGAGGCAACCAGGGGATTCGAGGGAGATGCACATGCGTTCTGGTCTTGGCCGTCGCAGCCTGGTCGTCGCGGCCGGCGCACTGGCCGCGGGTTCGTCCATCCCGGGCGGCGCGTCGGCGCAGCAGGGCAGCGTCACCTTCTCGTCCTGGGGCGGCGCGTTCCAGGACGCGCTGCGCGAGGCGATGCTCAAGCCCGCGTCGCAGTCGCTCGGCATCGCGGTGCGCGAGGACACGACCAACGGCATCCAGGACGTGCGCGCCCAGATCACCGCGCGCCGGGTGACCTGGGACGTCACCGAGCAGGAGCTGCCGACCGCCGAGACGCTCAAGCGCGAGAACGCGCTCGAGCCGATCGACTACGGCGTCGTGTCGACCGACGGCATCCCCCGCGAGCTCGTCAACTCGCACTACGTGGGCTTCATCAACTTCACGAAGGTGATCGCCTGGCAGGCGTCGACCTACGGCGAGAACGGCCCGCGGACCTGGGCGGATTTCTGGGACGTGCGGAAGTTCCCGGGCAAGCGGTCGCTGTTCCAGCAGGTCAACTACGCCCTCGAGGCCGCGACGATGGCGCAGGGCGTCGCGATCGCCGACGTGTACAAGGTGCTGGCGACGCAGCAGGGCATGGACCGCGCCTGGGCGAAGCTCGAGGAGATCGCGCCGCATGTCTCGGTCTGGTACCGCGGCGGCTCGCAGTCCGCGCAGCTGCTCCGCGACGGCGAGGTCGACATCATCCACATGGGCCACAACCGCGTCGAGAGCGTGATCGGCTCCGGCAAGAAGGTCGGCTACGCGTTCGACGGCGGCACGATGGACATCGACGCGCTGATGGTCCCGCGCGGCGCACCCAACAAGGCGAACGCCATGCGCCTCATCAACGAGATGCTCAAGCCGGACGCGCAGGCGCGCCTCGCCAAGGCGATGCCCCTCGGCCCGGTCAACGCGAACGCGTTCGCCACGGGGATCCTCACCCCGGCCGAGGCGCTGAAGGTGAACACGCATCCCTCCAACATCGGCAAGCAGCTGCTGGTCGACCCGAACTTCTACGTCGGTCGCCTCGACCAGCTGACCGAGCGCTTCGAGCGCATCAAGCAGAAGCGCGGCTGACGCGCGCGGCGTGCCGGGCCTCGGGGCCCGGCACGCGACCGGCCGGGACAGGGAGAAAGGCGGATGCGCGCACTGCCGATAGCCATCCGCGACGTCGTCAAGAGCTACGGCGCATCACGCGTGCTCGATTCGCTGTCGCTCGACATCAGCGAGGGCGAGTTCATGACGCTGCTCGGCCCCTCGGGCTCGGGCAAGACGACGCTGCTCATGGCGATCGCGGGATTCGTGAGTCCCGAGAGCGGCTCGATCCGCTTCGGCGACGCCGAGATGATCGCGACCTCCCCGGACAAGCGTGGCCTCGGCATGGTGTTCCAGAGCTACGCGCTCTTCCCGTTCATGAGCGTCCTCGACAATGTCCGCTACCCGCTGCGCATCCGCGGCGTCCCCGACGGCGAGCAGCGGCGCCGGGCCGAGGCGGCGCTCGAGACCGTGCAGCTCGCGGGCTACGGCGACCGGCGCATCCACCAGCTCTCGGGCGGGCAGAAGCAGCGCGTCGCGCTCGCCCGCGCGATCGTCTTCGAGCCACGCATCATCCTCATGGACGAGCCGCTCTCCGCCCTCGACAAGAAGCTGCGCGAGCACATGCAGATCGAGCTCAAGGCGCTGCATCGCGCGCTCGGGGCGACGATCGTCTACGTTACGCACGACCAGCGCGAGGCGCTCACGATGTCCGACCGGATCGCGGTCATCGATCGCGGCCGGATCGCGCAGGTGGACCGGCCGGAGGCCCTCTACCGCAGGCCCGCATCGCTCTTCGTCGCGGACTTCATCGGCGAGTCGGTCCTGCTCCCGGTCGAGCGCGCGGGGCCTGGCGCCACGCTGCAGGGCCGGCCGCTGAAGCTCGCCGGCGCCGTCCCGCCGGGTCGCGACCTCAGGCTCGTCATCCGGCCGGAGCTCCTGCGCGTCGCCGAGGCGGGAGCCGACGAGAACGGGCTGGGCGGCGAGGTGCGGCAGGCGGTCTACCAGGGAGATTCCCTCCTGCTGATCGTCGACGCGGGCGGCGGGCTGGAGCTGAGGGTACGACTGCCCGCCGGCCGCGCCACGCAGTCGGGCGTCGCCGCGATCGGGGCGCGCGTGGAGCTTGCCCTGCATCGCGACGACACGGTCGTCCTCGCGGAGGATCCTGCGTGACGGGCGCGCCCCTTCCAGCCAACGCCAACGTGCTGGCGCGCGGCCGCCGCGCCGAGCAGGCCCTGTTCGCGGGCCTGACGCTCCCCGCGACGCTCGTGCTCCTGGTCGTCGTCTTCCTGCCGATCTTCTGGCTGTCCTCGCTCTCGTTCCTCGACCGCGCCGGCGATCCGTCGCTCGAGAACTACCGGCGGCTGGCCGGCGACATCTACGTCGACGCCTTCCTCGTCACCTTCCAGATCAGCGCGACGGTCACCGCGACCTGCGTGGCGCTCGGCTATCCGCTCGCCTACTGGCTCGCGCGCCAGCGTCCGCGCGTCGCCAACCTCCTGCTGATCTGCGTGCTGCTGCCCTTCTGGACCGCGGTGCTGGTGCGGACCTATGCCTGGCTCGTGCTTCTCCAGCGGCGCGGGCTGGTCAACAGCACGCTGCAGTCCCTCGGCATCATCGACCAGCCGCTCCAGCTGGCCTTCAACCTGCAGGCCAGCATCATCGGCATGGTGCACGTGATGCTGCCGTTCCTCGTCCTGCCGCTCTATGCCTCGATGAAGGCGATCGACGGCGACCTGGTGCGCGCAGCGATCGGGCTGGGCTCCACCCCGACCGGCGCGTTCTGGCGGGTCTTCGTGCCGATGTCGCTGCCGGGGCTCTTCGCGGGCGTGGTCCTCGTCTTCGTGCTCTCGCTCGGCTTCTACGTCACGCCCGCCCTGCTGGGCGGCGGTCGCATCCAGATGATCGCGCAGCGCATCGAATCGACGATCACGATCTTCTCCAACTGGGGCGCGGCGAGCGCGCTCGGCGTGGTGCTGCTGGCGATGGCGCTTGGCCTCGTCGCGCTCCTCCACCGTGCCTTCGGGCTCGACCGCCTCTTCGTGCGCTAGCGCGATGGCGAGCGATACCCTCCCCGGTCGTTCACCCTGGGCGCGGCGCGCGCTTGCCGCCTATGGGTCCATGGTCCTGGTCTTCCTCATGCTGCCGACGCTGGTCGTCCTGCCGATGTCGTTCTCGGATTCGCAGTACCTCGAGTTCCCGCCCCAGGCATGGTCGCTGCGCTGGTATCGCGCCTATTTCGGTTCCGAGGCCTGGATGGACGCCACGCGCACGTCGCTGGTCGCCGCCGTCCTGGTGACCGTGGTCGCGACCCCGATCGGCACGCTCGCGGCCTATGGCATGCACTGCGGCGCGACGCGGCTGCGCGACTGGGTGCAGTTCCTGGTCCTGCTGCCGATCGTCGTGCCCACCGTGCTCGTGGCCGTGGGCATCTTCCACCTCTACGCGATCCTCGACCTCAACTACACGCTTGCCGGCGTCGTCCTCGCGCATGTCGCGCTCGCCGTGCCCTTCGTCGTGATCACCGTGCTCGCGAGCCTCAGGAACTACGACATGGCGCAGGAGATGGCCGCGCGCAGCATGGGCGCGTCGCGCGCGCGCGCCTTCCTCACGATCACGCTCCCACAGGTGCGCTTCTCGATGCTCACCGGCGCCTTCCTCGCCTTCATCACCTCGCTCGACGAGGTCGTCGTGGCGATGTTCGTCTCGGGTGGCGAGAACGCGACGATCACGCGGCGGATGTTCAACTCGCTGCGCGACCAGATCGACCCCACGATCGCGGCGATCTCCACCTGCCTGATCGTTGTCTCCGTCCTCGCGCTCGCGGCGGCCCAGTTCCTCGGCCGGCCGGCGAAGGAGAGCGCGTGACATGCCGGCGCGGTCCATCCACCGGTTCGGCGCGAGCGACCGTCTCTACCGCGGGGCGCGGGCCGCGTCGCTGGCCGACCTCGCCGCGGGCGAGGTCGCGCTCTTCGGACTCGCGCGCGACGAGGCTGCCGCGCGCGCGATCCGCGACGCGAGCTGGTTCGCGGCCGATCGCGGCCCGGCGGTCGCGCTCGCCGACCTCGGAGACGCCGTGGCGCCCGCCGCGGCGATCTCCGCGGCGATCTCCCCCCGCCATGCCTTGGCCTGCCTCATGGGTGGCGACGGGGACGACGCGGCCGCGGTCGCGCTGAACGCAGCGCCGGACGCGACGATCCTGCTATCCGCCAGGCTCGATGCCTGTCCCCGCCTGCCCGCGGGGCGCCTGCTCGCCATCGGCACGCATGACCTGCTGCCGGCTGCGTCCATGCGCGCCTGGCTGGCGGCTGGCGGCGCCGTCGTGGCTGCGACGGGGCCCGGGACGCTCGCCGCGCGCGTGCGCACGGCGCTCGACGCCGTCGCCGCCGCCAGGTCTGTCGCGGTCATCCTCGACCTCGGCGCCGTGGACGCCGGGCACGCGGCTGCGTCCGGCATCGCCAATGTCGGTGGCATGGGCGCCCTCGACGTTGTCGAGACGATGGCCGCGATCGCGTCGTCGCTGCGGGTCGTCGCGATGGCGGTGACCGGGCTCGAGCCGGAGCGGGACCCGCGCGGCCATGGCGAGATCCTCGCCGCCGAGGCGATCGCCATCGCCGCTGCCTCGCTGCGCGCGCAGGGCACGACATGAGCGCCGTCGCAGCCGGCGTCGGGGCGATGCCCCGGATGCTGCCGGTGCCGTCCTTCCTCTGCGCGCCGATAGGCGACCTCGAGCAACTGCGCGCTGGCGACGTCGCGATGGCCGGCCTCTTCCTCGACCATGGCGACCCCGTCGGGTACGGGCGGCGCTTCTCCGCGCGCCAGCTTCGCTATGCCTGCGCGCTCGAGCGGATCCGCGCGTCGGTGCCCTGCCTCGACCTCGGCGACCTCAACGTCTTCCCGCTCGAGCCCGCGCGCCAGGCAGCGGCGCTGCGCCGCCAGGTCTCGGCGATCGCGGCGACCGGTGCCATCCCGGTCCTCGTCGGCGGTCGGCGTCCCGACCCGCCGCTCGGCGACTGCCTCGGATGCGCCGCGACGGTGGAGGCTTCGCGCGCCCCGGCGGACTGGCCTCCGTCCGGGCCGCTCGCGCTGGTCATCGACCTCTCCCCCATCCTCGCGCCGATGGCGCCGCCGCGCGGCCTCTCGCGGCTGCTCGCCGCGATCCGCGCCCTCCCGGCACGGCGCATCGCCGCCGTCCATGTCACGGGCTTCAAGCCCGGCCTCGACCTCGATGGCCGGCGCGAAGCCTCGCTCGCGGCGCGCGTGCTGCAAGCCGTCGCGGACCAGGTCGGCGGAGGCGCGGCATGCCCCTGAGGGATGCGCCGACGCCGCGCATGGCGGGGCACCTGCCGTTCATGCGCGGGCCTTCGGTCGGGATCGCGCAGCTGAGGCCAGGGCAGCTGGCCGCCTTCGGCGTCGCCCTGGGCGATGGCCGCGAGGATACAAGCCTCGGCCCGCTCGCGTTGCGCGAGACCTCGGCCTATTTCGGCTCCCATTTCTCGTCGAACATGAAGGCGGCGATGGACATCGACCGGCGCATGCGCCTCGATGGCGCGGCGATCGCGGACCGCCTCGTCGACCTCGGCGACATCGACTTCCTCTCGGGCGACGCCCCGGCCGCCGATCGCGTCGCCGCGCTCTGCGCGGAGATCGCGCGGCGCGGCGCGTTGCCGGCGATGCTCGGGGGATCCGCGCGCTTCGTCGCGCCCATGCGCGAGGGCCTCGAGGCCGCCCTGCGCAGGCCTGTCGACGTTCTGGCCGCGACCGCCCGGCCGCCCGAAGGGCGCGCGGGCCTGGTCTCGATCGACCTCGGCGCGATCGCGTCGATATGGCACGGGGGAAGCCGCCTCGCCGGGATCGACGGGCTCTCGCTGTCGCAATGCCGCGAGTGGCTGCGCGGCCTCGGGCGCGAGGACGTCGTCGGCGTGGCCCTGACCGGCCTCGATCCCGCGCGCCAGGGGCTGTCCACGGTCAAGACCGGCCAGCGGCTCCTGGTCACGGCGGTGCTCGACCTCGTCTACGCGCGGCTCGACGCGCTCCGCCCCGTGGAGAGGCCACATGGATGACCTGCACCGCGCCTTCCGCTCCCCTGTCCGCGGCTTCTTCGGCGCCCGTCTCGGCACGCATGCGCAACTGCGGTCCGGGGACATCGGCTTCGTCGGCATGCCGTCCGACGCCACGCATTCCAGCCGCGTCGGCGCGCGCTTCGGGCCGCGCGCGCTGCGCGCGGGGACGAGCGCGCTCATGGAGCGGCTCGCGCGCGATGCGGCGGGCGGGGGCCTGCATGACACGCGCTCCGGGCGAGACTATGCGCTGCGGGACGATGCCTGCATGCTGGACCTCGGCGACGCCGCCATCGACGAGCTGGACGTCGAGGCGACGATCGAGGCCATCGCTGCGATGACATGCGCGGTCGCGACGGCGGGCGCGCTGCCCGTCGCCGTCGGCGGCGACCATTTCAACGGCTATCCCGCATGCCTCGGCGTGTCGCGCGCGCTCGCCCGCTCGCGCCCGGGCGCGCGCATCGGCTACATTCAGGTCGACGGGCATCTCGACTACGGGGACAGGCTGGGCGCCTGGGGACGCTACAACCACGCGACCAACGCGCGCCGCGTCGCCGAACTGCCCAACTTCGACCTCGCGAACATGGTCTGGATCGGGATCGCCGGCTGGGTCGACGGGGCGGACGTCGCGGAGATCGAGGGGGCTGGCGGCCTGATCTTCTCGGCGGAGGACTGGCATCGCCTGGGCTCGGCGGAGGTCGCGCGCCGCGCGCTCGACCATGCGCTGGCCGGTTGCGACCAGCTGTACCTGACGATCGACATCGACGCGCTCGACGCCGGGTTCCTGCCTGGGACCGGCTCGGTCGTCCACAGCGAGATCACGCCGCGCCACTACCTCGACCTGCTCGGCGCCATGTCCGGGGCACCGCTCTGCGGCGTCGACTTCGTGGAGGTCTCGCCGCCGCTCGATCCGTCGGGGCGCTCCGAGGACATCGCCTCGCGCCTCCTCCTGGAGGCGATCCGGGCGCGGATTCTCGTGCCCGCGGGCCATGCGGTAGGATCGCCGCCGCAGGTGCGTGCAGGCGCCGGCCATTTCGGACGCCCATAGATTCGATCGGGAGCGCGCGATGCAAGTCGAGGAAAAGAACCCGGAAGCCGCCGACGACCGCATCGGCGTCGATGCCGTCGAGCGCGCGATGACGATACTGAATGCGCTGGGCGACGCGCCGGGCGCGCTGTCGCTCAAGGAGGTCGCCCTCAAGACCGGCCTCACGAAGCCGACCATCCTGCGGCTCTCGGTCTCGCTTGAGCGCTTCGGGTACCTGCGCCGCGGCGCCGATGGCAGCTATGGCCTCGGCCCGGCGCTCTGGCTTCTCGGCTCGGCGTATCGCCGCAACCTCGAGCTCGAGCCCATCCTCCGCCCGGCGTTGCAGGCGCTGGTCTCGCTCACGCAGGAGAGCGCCTCGTTCTGGATCGTGCGCGGCAGCGAGCGCATCTGCCTGTTCCGCGTCAACTCGCCGCGCTCCGCGCGCAGCCATGTCGAGGAGGGCGAGATCTCCCCCGTCGAGAAGGGCTCGCCCGGCCACGTGATCGCCTTCGGGACGGGCCGCGCGACGCCGCATGCCGCGGCGATCGCGGCCGAGGGCGTGGTCGCCACCTTCGGGGAGCGCGACCCCGACGTCGCGAGCGTCTCATCCCCCGTCTACGGGCCGAACGACGAGTTCGTCGGCGCGCTGACCCTCGCCGGGATCCTCAACCGCTTCGAGCCGCAGGCGAGCGAGTTCAAGGTGGTCTTGCGGCAGGCGGCCGTCTCGGTGAGCCGCCAGCTCGGGGGGACGCTGCGATGGACGTCGGTCGATCCCGTCGCGCGATGACGCAGGCCACGCTCCCGCTCGCGGGCATCCGCGTCGTCGACCTCACCAACGTCCTCTCGGGTCCATTCTGCACCTACCAGCTCGCGCTGCTCGGGGCGGAGGTGGTGAAGGTCGAGGCCCCCGGCTCCGGGGACCTCGCGCGGCAGCTCGGCGCCGATGCCGGGCTCAACAGGGCCGGCATGGGCGCCTCCTTCCTCGCGCAGAACGCCGGCAAGCGCTCGATGGCGCTCGACCTCAAGTCCGAGCCGGGCAAGCAGGCCTTCCGGCGCCTCGTCGCCACGGCCGACGTCCTCGTCGAGAACTTCCGCCCCGGCGTGATGGCGCGCCTCGGCCTCGGCCACGAGTCGCTCTCGGCCATCAGGCCGCGGCTCGTCTACTGCGCGATCTCCGGCTTCGGCCAGGACGGGCCGCTCAGGGACAACCCCGCCTACGACCAGATCGTCCAGGGGCTCTCGGGCGTGATGAGCGTCACGGGCGACGAGGCCACCGCGCCGCTGCGCGTCGGCTATCCGGTCGCCGACACGATCGGCGGCCTGACCGCCGCATTCGCGATCTCCGCCGCGCTCCTGCGCGCGGCGCGCACCGGCCGGGGCGAGTTCATCGACGTGTCGATGCTCGAGGCGACGCTCGTGGCGATGGGCTGGCAGGTCTCCAACTGGCTGATCGCGGGCGTGCGGCCGCGACCCATGGGCAACGAGAACATGACCGCCGCGCCCTCCGGCACCTTCGCCACCGGGGATGGCCCGTTGAACATCGCCGCCAACCAGCAGCGCCAGTTCGAGGCGCTCTGCCGCGTGATCGGCCGGCCCGCGCTGGTGGACGACACGCGCTTCGCCGATCGCGAGGACAGGAAGCGGCATCGTGCCGAGCTCAAGGCGGAGATCGAGGCGGCGCTCGCCGCGGACGGCGCCGCGTCCTGGGCGCGGAGGCTGAACGAGGCCGACGTGCCGGCGGGCGAGGTCCTCGGCGTGCCGGAGATCCTCGCGCATGCGCAGGTCGCGTCGCGCGGCCTCGTGCATGGCTTCGCCGCCGTGCCCGGGATCGGCAGGGACATCGCGGTGGTGCGCACGGGCTTCCGGCTCTCGAGCGGCGATCCCGTGCCGGCATCGCCGCCGCCGCTCCTCGGCGCCGACACCGATGCGCTGCTGCGCGAACTCGGGTACGGCGACGACGAGATCGCGGTACTTCGAGGCGGGCAGGCCGCCTGATCGCGCCGCGTCAGCGGCGACGCTCGGGATAGACCTCGTCGACGACGTCGTCGAGCAGGGTAGGCGCGAGGTCGCCGCCGGTCACCATGCGCGTGGCGACGCCGTCGGGATGGAAGACATGCTCGAGCCAGCCGGTCTCTCGCGTGCCGCCAGCGAGCTCGGGCTGCAGCGTCGGCGAGGCGACGAAGGCGGGGGACGGGCAGCAGCGCATCTCCGCCGCGCCGTGGCGCCGCGCGAAGTGCTCGTGCAGGTGCCCGCAGCCGACGAGGCGCAGGCGCGGGTCGTCGAGCAGCCCCATCAGCCGCGCGCGGGCGCGCGGGTCGACCGACCAGTAGACGGGACCGGGCTCCGCCGGGTCGGAGAGGAAGGGCGGCTTGTGCAGGAAGAGCGCGAGGAGCCGGCCCCCTGCCCCCGCGCGCGCGGCCTCGAGCCAGTCGAACTGCTCCTCCTCCTCCGGAAGGTCGCTGCCGAGCAGCATCCCGTTGATGCCCAGCAGGCGCCAGCCGCCGATGTCCTCCAGGAAGCGGTCGGGGCCCAGCGCCGCGCGGCAGGCCGCCAGGCGCGCGCGCGTCACCTCCAGCCGCCGGCCCGAGCCGTCGCACAGGGCCGGATGGTCGCCGGCATCGTGGTTTCCCGGTACGATCCGCCACGCGCAGGGCAGCGCCGCGTGCAGCCCGGCCGCCGCGACGAGGTCCTCGGGATGGCGCGCGCCGGCCAGGCTGGCGTCGCCCGTGTTGACCACGAGGCGCGGCGGGTCGGCGGCCATGGCCGCGGCGAAGCGGCGCCAGTTGGCGAGGAAATGCGGATGCCGGTGGCTGACATGCGTGTCCGAGACCTGGACCACGCGGAATTCGTCGCTCACGCCGGGCCTCCCGGTCCAGATGCTGTATATTTGTTCCGATGCTAGGACTTTTGTTCGCAGCCGTCATCCCGGGCCGTCGCGCCGGGGCCGCGCCGTGACGCCCGCCGCCGGCACGCCCGCGCGCGCGCGGCGCCGCGCCAGCCGCGCGGCCTGGATCGGCGGCCTGCGCATCGGTGCGGGCGCGCCGGTCGCGATCGAGGCCGCGCTGCGCCCGGACCCCGCGGCGCCCGGCGCGGTCGCCGCGACGATCGCGGCGCTGCGAGCGGTCGAGGAGGCGGGCGCCGGCCTCGCGCGCCTCGCCTGCACCACGCGCGAGGCGGCGCTGCTGCTCGGGCGCGTCGCGCCGTCCTGCGCCCTGCCGCTGGTCGCGGATGTCGGCGCGGCCGATCCGTCGATCGCTCTGGCCGCGGTGGAGGCCGGCGCGCGCGCGGCGTGGATCGATCCCGGATGCCAGGACGAGGACGCGCTGGCGGAACTCGCGGAGGTCGCGCGCCACTGGGGCTGCGTGCTCGGGCTGCTGCTGCGCGCGCCGCGCGGCGGCGCGGCAGCGTCGCGCGCGCCTTCGCCGCCGATCGCGCGCGCGCAGGAGGCGATGGCGCAGGCGCGCCGCCTCGAGGTGCTCGGCTGCCGCGACGTCGTGCTCGCCCTGCGCCTCGACGATCCCGTCGAGGCGATGGCGGCGCTGCGCGCGCTCGGCCAGGCGAGCGACCTGCCGATCGCGCTGGCGCCCGGGCAGGGGATCGTGCCCTCCGCGCTCGCGATCGGCCTGCCGCTCGCGCAGGGGATCGGCGACCTCGTCCACCTGCCGCACGCCACCGATCCCGCGGCCGAAGCGCGCGCGGCGACGCAGGCGGTGCGCGCGCTCGGCCTGCGCCCGCGCGGCGTCGATCTGCGCGTGGAGGACGGCTTCGCGCGGCTGCGCGGCGACGGCGGGGCCCTGGTCGCCGCGCTCGAGCGCAGGCTCGCGCCGCTCGGCCATGTCTCGCTGGACGTCGCCCTGTCCGTCGCGCCGTCGCCCGATCCCTCGGGCCCCGCGCCCGTCGCGGGCGGTGCCGAGGCCGGCGGCGAGGATGCGCTGCGGATCGCCTGCGGCGGCAGCGCCGGCATGCCGGCCGACGCCTTCGTCGCGCGCGTCGCCGCTATCGTCGAGGACCGTGCCGGCGCCAGCCAGGCGCGCGACCTGCGCGGCCTGCTCGCCGCGGCGGGCGCCGACGCGGACCCGTCCGCGCGCATGTGGGTTGAGGCCGCGGCGGCGCTCTTCGCGCAATATCGCGGCCGCTCCGCGCGCATCGTGTGGGGCTCGCCGCTGGGCGAGGCGGCGTGGCTGCGCCTCGTGGGCCGGCGGGCGCCGTGGCAGGCGCCGCGCCTGCCCGGCGGGGTCGTGGAGCGCGACGAGGCGGCGACCGCGGTCTCGACCGCGCTCGGCCTCGCCATCGCCGCGCGCGCTTCGGGCGAGCGGGTCGACGCGATCGCGGTCATCGACCAGGCCGCCATGGCGAGCGGCGCGACGATCGAGGCGATCCGCGCCGCGCGCGCCGCGGCCGTGCGCCTCGTGGTCGTGCTGCTCGACCCGGCGATCGACGACGCGGGCCTGCCCGGCACCGTCGCCGCGCAGCTGTCGCGCCTCGTGTCCTCGTCGCCCTACCTCGCGATGCGCGACCTCGGCCGCAGCATCGTGCGCAACCTGCCGGGGCCCGGCTACGACATCGCGCGCCGCGCCGAGGAGTTCGCGCGCGGCATCGCCGCGGGCGGGTTCATGTTCGAGGAGCTCGGCGCCTACTATGTCGGGCCGGTGTCGGGTCGACGCTACGACCAGCTCCTGCCGGTGCTGCGCAACCTCGCCGATGCGCCTCGCGACCAGCCCGTGCTTCTCCATGTCGCGGCCGGGCGCCTGCCTGCGCCGCCGCCTCGCGCGGCGCGCGGCGCATCCGAGCCGCTTGCGTCCGCGCTCGTGTCGGCGCTGGCGTCGCGGCCGCGCGCGACGCTGGTGCTGCTGCAGGCCCGGGGCGCGTCCGCCGACGCCTTCGCCGCGGTCGCGCGCGCGCATGGCGCGCGCTGCCTGCGCGCGGGCGAGGGCGAGCGCCATGGCCTCGGCCTCGCCCGCGGCCTCGCGGGCGGCGGGCAGGTCCCCGTGGTGCTCGCGGACCGCCGCTCGCTCTTCCTCGGCGCCGGCGGGACGCTTCGCGCCTGGGCCCGGCTCGGGCTGCCGCTCGTGCTGCTCGTCGACCTCGCCGCTGGCCACGACGACCGCGCCTGGCTCGACGCGCCGCCGCTCGACCTCGCCGCGCTGCCCGGGTTCGAGGTGCTGCACGCGGCGTCGGCCCAGGCGCTCGCGCCGCTGCTCGACGCCGCGCTGGGCGCTGGCGACAGGCCGGTCGTCGTCGCACATGGCTTCGAGGATCGCGCTGGCGGCGGCGCCGACGCGGCGACGGACATCGACGGCCCGGGGCGCGGCGAGGACGTCGCGATCCTCGCGGTCGGCCGCGGCGTCGCGATGGCGCGCGCCGCCGCGGGCCTGCTCGCGGCGCAGGGGATCGGCGCGCGCGTGGTGGACGTCGTGCGCGCGCAGCCGCTCGATGGCGCCGCGACGCTGGCGCTGGCGCGCGCCCATCGCGCGCTGGTCGTGCTGGAGGATCCCGGGCTGGCCGCGGGGATCGGCGCCGCCGCGTCGGGCGCGATCGGCCCCGCGCAGGCCTCGCGCCTGCGCGTGCTGCGCGCCGGCCGCCGCGCGCCGCGCGAGATCGCCGACGCGGCGCGCGCGATGCTGGCGGCGGGGAACGACATGGACATCGCAAGCGGAGGGCCTGATGCGGATCCTGGTGGGCAATGACGACGGCATCGACGCGGTAGGCATCGCGGCGCTGGCGGATGCCGCGCGGCGGCTGAGCGACGACGTCTGGGTCGTCGCCCCGGACGGCAACCGCAGCGCCGCAGGCCATGGCATATCGCTGCGCCGGCCGGTGACGCTGGCGCGCGCGGGCGAGCGGCGCTTCGCCTGCTCCGGCACGCCCGCCGATTGCGTCATCGCGGCGATGGCCTTCCTCTTCGAGGGCGACCGACGGCCGGACCTCGTGCTTTCCGGCATCAACGAGGGACCCAACGTCGCCGAGGACGTCGCCTATTCGGGCACGATGGCGGTGGCGCGCGAGGCGGTGTTCTGGGGCATCCCCGCGATCTCGCTGTCGCGGCCGAAGGGCCTCGGCCTGCATTCGCCCGCGCAGGGCGACTGGCTCGCCGGCCTCATCGATTCGTTCTGGCGCCGGCGCGAGGCGTGGAGCGCGGATGGCCACTGGCTGAACCTGAACCTGCCCGCGCAGGTCCCGGCGCCGCTGCGCGAGGCGCGCATCGGCCGCGACAAGATCGCGCGCAGCGTGCGCGTCCTGGAGCGCGGCTCCGACGGCGCGCGGCTGGAGATCCTGAGCGCGCGCGAGGGCAGCTCGGCGCATGGCGACGAGAACCACCACCTCTCGGAGGGCTTCGTCGCGGTCACCAACGTCGCCTGGCACGGCGCGGTGCCGCTGCCGCCGGGCCTGCTCCCGGCCAAGGCCTAGCGGCCGAGCAGGCCGAGCCCGATCGTCCCGGGCGCGAGGATGCCCGCGGCCCAGACGACGGCGGAGCACCAGGCCGCGGCCTGGAATCGCAGCAGCGGCATGGCGCAGATCCCCGCGACCAGCGGCACCGACGCGCGCAGCGGGCCGAAGAACTTGCCGAGGAAGACGCTCGCCACGCCCCAGCGCTGGAAGAAGCGCATG
>VGDA01000019.1 GCA_016869915.1 Alphaproteobacteria bacterium | reverse complement strand
CCGGTTCATGAACTCGACCGCGCGCTCGAGGTCGCCGGGCCGCTGGTCGAGGGCCTCGAGCGTGCGTCGCCAGAACTGGCGCTCCTCCTCGTCGCCGCGCAGGAAGGCGAGCACCACGGGAAGGGTGATCTTGCCGTCGCGGAAATCGTCGCCGACCGACTTGCCCATCTTCTCCGCGGTCGAGGCGTAGTCGATGACGTCGTCGACGAGCTGGAAGGCGATGCCGAGGTTGAGGCCGTAGCTCTCCAGCGCCTCCTCCTCCGCGCGCGGCCGGCCGGCGACGATCGCGCCGACCCGCGCCGCGGCCGCGAAGAGCGTCGCGGTCTTCGCGCGGATCACCTCGAGATAGGCGTTCTCCGTCGTCTCGGTGTCGTTGGCGGTCGTCAGCTGCAGCACCTCGCCCTCGGCGATCACGGCCGAGGCGTTGGACAGGATGCGCAGCACGTCGAGCGAGCCGTCCTCGACCATCACCTGGAAGGCGCGGCTGAACAGGAAGTCGCCCACGAGGACCGAGGACTTGTTGCCCCAGACCGCGTTGGCCGTCGCGCGGCCGCGCCGCAGGTCGGATGCGTCGACCACGTCGTCGTGGAGCAGGGTCGCGGTGTGGATGAACTCGACGCAGGCCGCGAGGTTCACGTGGCGCTCGCCAGAGGCCACGCCGCAGAGCCGCGCGGCGGCGAGGGTGAGCATCGGGCGCATGCGCTTGCCGCCCGCGGCGACGATGTGGCCGGCCAGCTGCGGGATCAGCGCGACCGGGCTGTGCATTCGCCGGACGATCACCTCGTTGACCCGCTTGAGGTCCTCGCCGACCAGCGCGACGAGCGGCGCCAGCGACGGGCCGCGTGCCCGCTCGCGGCCTTCCTCGAGATTGACGACGATTGCCACGTGATTGTCCCCGATTGCCCGCGCGCCGCAAAAACCGCAGCATAGTCGGCGCGGGGGCGCGATCAATCAAGGCTCGCGGCCGCGCATCGCGGGACAGGACGGACGGCCGGGCCGATGGAAGAGGATGGCGCGACGACCCACGGCACGCTGCTGGGGGGCAGGGTCGCCTTCGAGCAACCCGCCGCGGGCTATCGCGCGGCGATCGACCCCGTGCTGCTGGCGGCCGCGGTCGTGCCCGAGCAGGGCGCCGCGCTCGAGCTCGGCGCCGGCACGGGCGCGGCAAGCCTCTGCCTCGCCTGGCGATGCCCGGCGCTCTCCATCGTCGCGCTGGAGCTCGCCGCGTCGCCCGCGGCGCTGGCGCGTCGCAACGTCGCCGCCAACGGCTTCGGCGGCCGCGTCGAGGTCGTCGAGGCGGATGTCGCACGGCTGCCGCCCGGGCTCGCGGCGCGTTTCGACGCGGTGTTCATGAACCCACCCTTCGCGCCGGCCGGCTCGTCCTCGCCCTCGCCGCTCGTCGCCAGGCGCCGCGCCCATGTCGAGGGCGAGGATGCCGGGCTCGAGGCCTGGGTCGAGGCCGCGCGTCGCGCGCTGCGCCCGCGCGCCCGGCTCGCGATGGTCCACCGCGCCGAGCGCCTGCCCGCGATCCTCGCGCTGCTCGCGCCGGCCTTCGGCGACATCGAGGTCGTGCCGCTCTGGCCGGCGGCCGGGCAGCCGGCGCGTCGCGTGGTCGTGCGCGCGCGGCGCGGCGCGCGCGGCGGCGCCGCGCTGTCGCCCGGCCTCGCCCTGCACGAGGCCGGGGGCGCGTTCACCGCCGCGGCGCAGGCCGTGCTGCGCGACGGGACCTCGCTCGACGACGCCATCGCCGGAGCGCGGGCTTGCGGCCCGGCCGCGCCCGACGCATGAATGGCGGCGCGATGCCAGCCCGCACCGACGCCGAACTCCTCTCCGCCCTGCGCGCCTCGCTGCGCGCGGGCCGGGTCGAGCTGCGGCTCGATGCCCGGCGCCTCGACAGCCAGGACAGCCCGGTCTCCGTGCAGGCCGAATCGACGCGCTGGCTCTACGCCCTCGTCGTCGCGAGCGGCGCCGCCTGGTCTTGGGGCGGGCATGCGGCGGGCCTGGCGGCGGGCGCGGCCTCGGTCGCGTGCTGGTACCTCTGGGTCCGCCCCGACGTGGCGCGGCGGATCAGGCGCCGCGTCGAGGACGTCGCCCTCGACGACGCAGCGACCTGGCGCCGCCTCTGGCGCCACGGCGGCGTGGCTCTGCGCATCGCCGGGGCCGCGGCCTGCGTGGCGCCGGCCGGCAACTGGATGCAGTTCGTGCGCGACCTCGACATGGCCGCCGGCGAAGGACGGGAATGATGGGCAGCTTCTGGAAAATCGTCGTCGTCGTCGCCGTGGTCGCGATCGCGTGGTTCGGCTGGCGCTGGTTCCAGCGCTGGGAGAAGGAGCGGCGCGAGATCGCCGACCGGCGCGGTGCCGAGGATACGGTGCGCCGCCAGCGCGGCAGGGCCGACGAGGTCCAGGTCGAGGAACTGACGAAGTGCCGTGCCTGCGGCGCCTTCGTGGCCAAGGGGGCGCGTGCCTGCGGCAAGCCGGGCTGCCCGCTTCCGGGGTGACCTCCCGCGCCGGGGACGAGGTGGCGCCCGCGTCCTTCGGTCGCGCGGTCGCCACGGGCGTTCGGCGGTTGACACCCCGACCTTCGGGGATATGGTGCGCCGCAAAATCGACTCGGCGCAGGACCAAGTGGAAAAACCCCGATCCTTCCAGGGACTGATCCTGACGCTCCAGCACTACTGGGCCGCGCAGGGCTGCGTGATCCTCCAGCCCTACGACATGGAGGTCGGTGCCGGCACCTTCCATCCGGCCACGACGCTGCGCGCGCTGGGGCCCGCCTCCTGGAACGCCGCCTACGTGCAGCCGTCGCGACGCCCCGCCGACGGGCGCTACGGCGAGAACCCGAACCGGCTCCAGCACTACTACCAGTTCCAGGTCATCATGAAGCCGTCGCCGGCCGACGCGCAGGAGCTCTACCTGGGCTCGCTGCGCGCCATCGGCATCGATCCCGCGCGCCACGACATCCGCTTCGTCGAGGACGACTGGGAAAGCCCCACGCTCGGCGCCTGGGGCCTCGGCTGGGAGGTCTGGTGCGACGGCATGGAGGTGACGCAGTTCACCTATTTCCAGCAGGTCGGCGGCATCGAGTGCGATCCCGTGCCGGTCGAGCTGACCTACGGCCTCGAGCGCCTGGCGATGTACCTGTTCGATCGCCGCAGCGTCTACGACCTGCCCTTCAACGATCCCGGTAGCCGCGCGCCGGTCCTGTACCGCGACGTCTTCCACCAGGCCGAGGTCGAGTACTCGCGCCACAACTTCGAGCATGCCGACGTCGCGATGCTGCTGCGGCACTTCCGCGACGCGGAAGTGGAATGCGAGGCGCTGCTCGCGCGCGGCCTCGCGCTGCCCGCCTACGACCAGTGCATCAAGGCGAGCCACCGCTTCAACCTGCTCGACGCGCGCGGCGCGATCTCGGTCGCCGAGCGCCAGGCCTATATCGGCCGGGTGCGCGCGCTGGCGAAGTCCTGCTGCGAGCGCTGGCTCGCGAACCAGGCCGCCAATGGCTGAGCTTCTCGTCGAGCTCTTCTCCGAGGAGATCCCCGCGCGCATGCAGGCGCGCGCCGCGGACGACCTGCAGCGCCTTGCCTGCGACGGGCTGAAGACCGCGGGCCTGTCCTGGACCTCCGCGCGCGCCTTCGCCACGCCGCGGCGCTTGGCGCTGGTCGTCGATGGCCTGCCGCTGGCGACCCCCGACCGCGTCGAGGAGGTCAAGGGCCCGCGCGTCGGCGCGCCCGAGCAGGCGGTGCAGGGCTTCCTGCGCAAGCTCGGCGAGGGCCGCACGCTCGACGACTGCGAGACGCGCGCGGACGGCAAGGGCGAGTCCTGGGTCTTCGTGCGCCGGGTGGCGGGCACCGACACGGCGAGCGCCGCGGTCGCCGCGATCCGCGCGGCCGTGGCGCAGTTCCCCTGGCCGAAATCGATGCGGTGGGGCGCGAACCGCGCCTCCTGGGTGCGGCCGCTGCACGGCGTCGTCGCGCTGCTCGACGGCCGCGCGCTCGAGGGCGCGATCGAGCTCGGCGCCGGTCGCGTCGCCTTCGGCGACCATACCCGCGGCCATCGCTTCCTCGCGCCCGGTGCGTTCGCCGTGGCGGGCTTCGCCGACTACCGAGACCGCCTGCGCCAGGCCTTCGTGGTCCTCGACCCGGCCGAGCGCCGCGCCGAGGTCGAGCGCCAGGCCAGGGCCGTCGCCGCCGCGCAGGGCCTCGTGCTCAAGGACGATCCCGGCCTGCTCGACGAGGTCGCGGGGCTCGTCGAGTGGCCCGTGGCCCATGCCGGCACGATCGACGCGGAGTTCATGGCGCTGCCGCCGGAGGTGCTCGCCACCTCGATGCGCGCGCACCAGCGCTACTTCACGCTGCTCGACCAGGCGGGGTCCACCGCGCCGCGCTTCGTTGTCGTCGCGAACATGACGACCGACGAAGCGGGGGCCGCGAACATCGTCGCAGGCAACGAGCGCGTGCTGCGCGCGCGGCTCTCCGACGCGAAGTTCTTCTGGGACCAGGACCGCAAGGCGCGGCTCGACTCGCGGGTGCCCGCGCTGCGCGAGCGGACCTTCTACGCGCGCCTCGGCACGCTCGAGGACAAGGTCGTGCGCCTGCAGGCGCTGGCGGCGGAGCTCGCGGCGAGCATCCCGGGCTGCTCGCGCGAGCAGGCCCAGCGCGCCGCTCTCCTCGCCAAGGCCGACCTGCCGACCGGCATGGTCGGCGAGTTCCCCGAGCTCCAGGGCGTCATGGGCCGCTACTACGCGCTGGCCGACGGCGAGGCGCCCGCCGTCGCCGAGGCGGTGCGCGAGCACTACTCGCCGCTCGGGCCCGGCGACCGCTGCCCCTCGGCGCCGGTCTCCGTCGCCGTGGCGCTCGCGGACAAGCTCGACACGCTGGTCGGATTCTTCGCCATCGGCGAGAAGCCGACCGGCTCGAAGGACCCCTTCGCGCTGCGCCGCGCCGCGCTCGGCGTCATCCGACTGGTCGTCGAGAACCGGCTGCGGCTCGGCCTGTCGGCCGCCTTCGACGCGGCGCATCGGCTCTACGCGGGCCAGCTCGGCGACGCGGCGGGCGCATCCCCCGCAGCCGAGCTCGGTGCCTTCTTCGCCGACCGGCTCAAGGTCGCGCTCAAGGAGCAGGGCGTCCGCCACGACCTGGTCGACGCGGTCTTCGCGCCCGGCGGCGAGGACGACCTCGTGCGGCTGCTGGCGCGGGTCGAGGCGCTCAGGGCGTTCCTCGGCGGCGAGGACGGCGCGAACCTGCTGGTCGCCTTCCGCCGCGGCGCCAACATCGTCGCGATCGAGGAGAAGAAGGACGGCCGCCGCCACGACGGCGAGGTCGTCGCCACCGACCTCTCCGCCGCCGAGGAGAAGGCGCTCGACGCGGCGCTGCGCGCCGCCGCGCCGGTGGTCGACGCGGCGCTGGCGCGCGAGGACTTCGCCGCCGCCATGGCCGCGCTCGCGGGACTAAGGGCGCCGGTCGACGCGTTCTTCGCGCAGGTGACCGTCAACGACGCGAACCCGGCGCTTCGCGCCAACCGCCTGCGGCTCCTGTCGCGCATCCGCGCGACGCTGGGCCGGGTGGCGGACTTCACGCGGATCGAAGGCTGACGAGGCGAAGATGGCGAAGTGGGTCTACTCGTTCGGCGAGGGGCGCAGCGAGGGCGGCGCCCAGATGCGCGACCTGCTCGGCGGCAAGGGCGCGAACCTCGCGGAGATGAGCAATCTCGGGCTCCCCGTGCCGCCCGGCTTCACCATTACCACGGAGGTCTGCACGCATTTCTACGCCCACGGGCGGAAGTATCCCGGCGAGCTCGAGGTGCAGGTACAGGCCGCGCTGGCGCAGGTGGAGCGCGTCGTGGGACGCCGCTTCGGCGACGCGCGCGACCCACTGCTCGTCTCCGTGCGCTCGGGCGCGCGCGCCTCGATGCCCGGCATGATGGACACGGTCCTGAACCTCGGGCTCAACGATTCCACCGTGGCCGCGCTCGCCGCCTCGGCGCGCAACGAGCGCTTCGCGTGGGACAGCTATCGCCGCTTCATCCAGATGTACGGCAACGTCGTGCTGGACATCGACCACCATCATTTCGAGGAACTGCTCGAGCAGGTGAAGGACGAGAAGGGCGTCTCGCTCGACACCGAGCTTGCCGCCGAGGACTGGCGAGAGCTCGTGGGGCGCTACAAGGCGATGGTCGAGTCCGAGCTTGGCCGGCCCTTCCCGCAGGACCCGCGCGAGCAGCTCTGGGGCGCGATCGGCGCGGTCTTCTCGAGCTGGATGAACCAGCGCGCGATCACCTATCGCCGCCTCAACGCCATCCCCGAGGACTGGGGCACGGCGGTGAACGTGCAGGCGATGGTGTTCGGCAACATGGGCGAGGACTGCGCGACCGGCGTGGCCTTCACCCGCGATCCCTCCACCGGCGAGAACGTCTTCTACGGCGAGTACCTCGTCAACGCGCAGGGCGAGGACGTCGTCGCCGGCATCCGCACGCCGCAGCAGCTCACCATCCACGGGCGCGAGCGCCAGAAGTCGCGCATGCCCTCTATGGAGGAGGTGATGCCGGAGGTGTTCCGCCAGCTCGCCGAGGTGCGCGAGCGCCTGGAGCGGCACTACCGCGACATGCAGGACATCGAGTTCACGGTCGAGCGCGGCAGGCTCTTCATGCTGCAGACGCGCGGCGGGAAGCGCACCGCCGCGGCCGCGCTGCGGATCGCGGTCGACATGGTGCGCGAAGGGCTGATCGACACGGCCACCGCCGTGCGCCGCATCGACCCGGCCTCGCTCGACCAGCTGCTCCATCCGACGCTCGACCCCAAGGCGCCGCGCACCCAGTTCACGCGCGGCCTGCCGGCGTCGCCCGGCGCCGCGTCGGGCGCCGTCGTCTTCTCCGCCGACGAGGCGGAGCGCCGCGCCAAGGCCGGCGAGGCGGTGGTGCTGGTGCGCGTCGAGACCAGCCCCGAGGACATCCACGGCATGCACGCCGCCACCGGCATCCTGACGACGCGCGGCGGCATGACCAGCCACGCCGCCGTCGTTGCGCGCGGCATGGGCCGGCCCTGCGTCGCGGGCGCCGGCGAGATCCGCATCGACTACGCGGCCGGCCACATGACCGTGCGCGACCGCCGCGTGAAGGCCGGCGAGCGCATCACGCTCGACGGCGGCACGGGCGAGGTCTTCGTCGGCGAGGTGCCGACGGTCCAGCCGAGCCTGTCCGGCGACTTCGCGACGCTCATGGGCTGGGCCGACGGGTTCCGCGTCCTCAAGGTGCGGACCAACGCGGAGACGCCGCTCGACGCGCGCACCGCGCGCGAGTTCGGCGCCGAGGGCATCGGGCTCTGCCGCACCGAGCACATGTTCTTCGATCCCGAGCGCATCCTCGCGGTGCGCGAGATGATCATGGCCGAGGACGGGGCCGGCCGCGCCCGCGCGCTGGCGCGCATCGAGCCGATGCAGCGCCGCGACTTCGCCGAGCTCTTCGCGATCATGGCCGGGCTGCCGGTCACGATCCGCCTGCTCGACCCGCCGCTGCACGAGTTCCTGCCGCAGCGCGAGGAGGACTACGCGGAGCTGGCGCGCATGACCGGCCGCGACGTCGCCTCGGTCAAGGCGCGCGCCCAGCGCCTGCACGAGTTCAACCCAATGCTCGGCCATCGCGGCGTGCGCCTGGCGATCACCTATCCGGAGATCTACGCGATGCAGGCGCGCGCCATCTTCGGCGCCGCGGTGGACGCGATCGGGTCGGGCGCTGCCGCGCCGCTCGTCGAGGTCATGATCCCGCTGGTGGCGACGCGCCGCGAGCTCGACCTCATGCGCGACCTTGTCGCGAAGGAGCACGCCGCGACGCGCGAGGCCACGGGCATCGACGTCGCCTACCAGCTCGGCACCATGATCGAGCTGCCGCGCGCCGCGCTGCGCGCGGGCGAGATCGCGGAGGCGGCGCAGTTCTTCTCATTCGGCACGAACGACCTGACGCAGACCACTTTCGGCCTGAGCCGCGACGATTCCTCGTCCTTCCTCGACGCCTACGAGGCCGCGAAGATCCTGTCGGTCGACCCGTTCGTCAGCCTCGACCGCGACGGCGTGGGCGAGCTCGTGCGCATCGCCGCCGAGCGCGGCCGCGCCACGCGCGGCGACCTCAAGCTCGGCATCTGCGGCGAGCATGGCGGCGACCCGGCCTCGATCCGCTTCTGCGCCGAGACCGGCCTCGACTATGTCTCGTGCTCGCCCTATCGCGTGCCGATCGCGCGGCTGGCCGCGGCGCAGGCGGCGCTGGCCTCCGGCGCGACGCGCGTGCCCGCGGCGAAGCCTGCCGCGCCCCGCGGCAGCGCGGCCGCGGGCGCGGCGCGCAACCGCAGCGTCCTGCTCGCCTCGGGTCGCCGCCCGGCGGCGGGCCGCGTCTCGGTCGGCAAGGCGAGCGTGCGCCCCGTGGCGGTCAAGGTCCCGGGGCGCGGCGCCGCCAAGCCCGCGCCGGCCAAGCCGGCGTCCCCCAAGGCACCGGCCCCCAAGGCACCGTCGTCCAAGCGCCCCGCGTCGCGGAAGCCGGCGCCCGCCAAGGGCAAGCCGGCGGCCAGGGGCGGCGCGCGCAAGCCCGCGCCGCAGCGCCCGCGCGGCGGCGGGAAGCCCCGCCGCGGTCGCTGAGCGTCTTCAGCCTTCCGGCGCCAGCCAGGCCGGCCGGCCAGGAACGAGCCGCGCCTCGCCGCAGGAGAGCGCCGCGCCATCGCGCGCGCAGGCCTCGATCGCCTCGAGCCGCAGCAGGGCGAGGCCGCGGTCGCCGGCGGCGCTGCGCATCTCGCCGGCTTCCTCGCCGCCGATCGTCACCACGCTGCCCGGCGCGGGTGGAGCGCCCTCGATGCGCACCGGCACGAGCCGCTTCTTCGCGAGGCCGCGATAGCGCATCCGTGCCGTGACCTCTTGGCCGACATAGCAGCCCTTCTTCCAGTCGATCGCGCGCAGCTCGTCGTAGCCGTTCTCGAGCAGCAGCCCGTCCGCCATGTCGCGCGCGCCGTCGGGGACGCCCAGCGACAGGCGCAGCGCCTCGTAGGCGGAGGGCGGGCTGGCGGGCCAGCCATGGCGGGAGAGCGCGGCAAGCCCCTCGGGCGGGAGGACGAGGCGCACGCCAAGCGCGGGGAGGCGCGGATCGACCAGCGCGACGCCGCCCTCGAAGGGCGCGCAGGCGCCGGGATCCGCGCCGAGCCCGGCGGCCGCCGCCGCGTCCTTGCCGAGGAGCAGCGCGACGCCCCAGCCGGGCAGGACCTCGATCGTCGCCTTCGATCGCAGCCTGTAGGCGGACAGGCGCTTGCGCAACGCCTCGGCGCCCGCGGCATCGGTGTCGACCAGCAGGCGCTCGCCATCGGGGATGATCGCGAAGTCGTGCAGGAAGCGCCCCTGCGGCGTGAGCAGGGCCGCGTGGATCGCGGTCCCCTGCATCGCGCGGGCGACGTCGTTCGATACGAGCCCCTGCAGGAACGTGGCGCGGTCGGGGCCGGCGATCGCGAGCACGGCGCGGTCGCCAGGGAGGACGAGGATCGGCGCGGTCATGCGGGTACGGCGGGCGAGGGGCGTGTCATGGGACGAGTCAGCTAGGCGGACCCGCTCGGCTTGGCAAGCACCGGCGCGGACCCTATAACCGCGCCTGCCCATGCGCTTCGTTCTCGCAGACGACTCCTTCGCCTTCGACGGCTACAGCCCCTCGAGCCAGCCGATGGGCGGGCCCGAGAAGTCCCTCGCCGCGGTCGCGGGCGCGCTCGCCCAGCGCGGCCACGAGGTGCTCGTCTTCAACCGCACCTCCTACGGCCTCGAGGCCGAGGGCGCGAAATGGGAGCCGCTGGACAAGGAGAAGCCGGCGGAATGCGACGTGCTGGTGGCCCTGCGGCTGCCATCCCTGCTCGACACGGTGGCGACGGCGCGGCGCCGGATCCTCTGGTGCACGGGCGACCTGTCGCATCTCTCCGGCGCCGCGAACGAGGAGATCCTGGCGCGCCACCGGCCGCTGGTGCTGTTCTTCTCCGACGCGCACATGAAGCGCTGGGGCAACCCGCTCGGCCTCGAGGCGCGCGTGTTCGCGCCCGGCCTCGCCTCGAACTTCCTCGGCGACGAGGCGATGCGCTGCTACGACCCGGCGCGCGCCGTCACGACCGCGCATCCGCAATCCGGGCTCGGCTGGATCCTGACCCTGTGGATCGATCGCATCCGCCCGGCCGTGCCGACGGCGGAACTGCATGTCTATTCCGCCCATCTCAACCGCGGGATCTTCGGCAGCGACGTGCCGCCGCAGGTGAAGCCGCTGGTCGACCTCGTCCAGGCGGCGCGCGATCGCGGCATCGTCGTCATGCGGCCGCAGGGCGATTCCGGCATGGCGGATGCCTATCGCTCGGCGCGCGCCTTCCTGCACACGGGCGGGCCCAACGACGTGTACGGCTTCACGGTCGCGGAGAGCCAGGCCGTGGGACTGCCGGCCGTGATCCGCCCCGCAGCGCCGGTGCTGTTCGAGCGCGTCACGGGCGGGCTGACGGCGCATGTCGCGACCAGCGAGTCGCAGTTCGCGCAGGCCACGATCGAGCTGCTCACCGACCGCGCCGCCTTCGACCGCATGAGCGAGGCATGCCGCGCCGCGCGCAGCGGCCGGACCTGGCAGGTCGCCGCCGCCGAGTTCGAGGGACTCGCGGGGTGAGCGCCCCCGGGCCGCGCGTGCCCGCTTGAACCTCCTCTTCGTCACGGCGACGCGCATCGGCGACGCGGTGCTGTCGACCGCCCTGCTCGCGCACCTGCTCGAGTTCCATCCCGGAGCGCGCGTCACCGTCGCCTGCGGGCCGGCGGCTCGCCAGCTCTTCGCCACCGTTCCCGGCCTCGAGCGCGTCGTCGCGATGGAGAAGCGCCGCTTCTCCGCGCACTGGTTCGCGCTGTGGGCCGGCGTGGTCGGCACGCGCTGGGACGTCGCTGTCGACCTGCGCGGATCGCTGACCACGAGCTTCCTGCTGCGCGGGCGCGCGATCGTCGACCGCAAGCCCTTCCCGCGGATCCATCGCGTGCGCGAGCTCGCGGCGCTGGCGGGCGTCGACGCGCTGCCGCCGCCCCGGATCTGGCTGTCGCCGGCGCATCGCGCCCGCGCCGCGGCGCTCCTGGCCGGCGACGCGCCCGTGCTCGCTGTCGGCCCGGCCGCGAACTGGGGGGCGAAGACCTGGCCGATCGCGCGGTTCGTGGATCTCGTCGGGCGGCTCGCGGGACCCGGCGCGCCGCTCGCCGGCGCGCGCGTGCTCGTGGCCGCCGCGCCATCGGAGCGCGAGCAGGTCGCGCCGCTGCTCGCCGCCATCCCGCCCGGGCGGCTCGTCGACATGACGGCCGGCGCCGACCTCCTCGACGTCGCGGCCTGCCTCGAGCGCGCGCGGCTCTTCGTTGGCAATGATTCCGGGCTGATGCACATGGCCGCCGCCGCGGGAGCGCCGACGCTCGGCCTGTTCGGCCCGAGCTCGGAGCAGCGCTACGGCCCATGGGGACGCCTGGCGCGGGCCGTGCGCGGCCCCGAGGGCTTCGAGGATCTCGTCGGGCGCGCCGTGCGCGGCGAGCGCGGCCACGGAGTACTGATGGAGAGCCTGCCCGTCGACAAGGTCGAGGCGGCGGCGCTCGAGCTCCTTGCCGCGGGGAGCGCGGGATGAGCGAGAGCCCGCGCCTACTGCAGGCGATGGCGGGCGCGCCGGTCGGCGGCGCCGAGGCGTTCTTCGAGCGGCTCGCCGTTGCCTTCGCGCGGCGCGGCGTCGCCCAGCGCGTCGCCATCCGCCGCGACACGCGGCGCGCGGGCGCGTTGCGCGCCGCCGGCGTCGACGTTGTCGAACTCGGCTTCCGCGGCCCGCTCGACCTCGCGACGCGATGGGCGCTGGCGCGCGAGATCGGCCGCTTTGCGCCCGGCGTCGTGCTGGGCTGGATGAACCGCGCCTGCGCCGCGCTGCCGCCGCGCGCGATGCTGCCTGGCGCGCGCCACGCGACGGTGGGCAGGCTGGGCGGCTACTACGCGCTGAAATACTACCGGCGCTGCGACTGGCTGGTCGCCAACACGCCGGACATCCGCGACTGGCTGGTCGGCCAGGGCTGGCCCGCGGCGCGGGTGGTGCATCTCCCGAACTTCGTCGATGCCGAGGCCGCGCCGGCCGTCGATCGCGCGGCGCTCGGGACGCCGGCCGGCGCGACGCTGGCGCTCGCGCTCGGCAGGCTCCATCCCAACAAGGGCTTCGACGTGCTGCTCGAGGCGCTGGCGCGCGCGCCGGGCGTCCATCTCTGGATCGCCGGCGAAGGGCCGGAGGAGCAGGCACTGCGCGCGCGCGCCGCGACGCTCGGGGTCGAGCGGCGCGTGCGCTTCCTCGGCTGGCGGCGCGACGTGGCGGCGCTGCTCGCGGCCTGCGACATGCTCGCCTGCCCGTCGCGCCACGAGCCCCTCGGCAACGTCGTGATCGAGGCCTGGGCGCATCGTCGCCCGGTGGTCGCTGCCGCGAGCCAGGGGCCGCGCCAGCTGCTGCGCGACGGCGAGACGGGCCTGCTCGTGCCAGTGGACGACGCCGACGCGCTCGCGCGCGCCATGTTGGCGCTCGCCGCCGACCCGGCCCGGGCGGCGGCGCTTGCCGCGGCGGGGCGCGACGCCTATGAAGCGGGCTTCGCGGAGGCGGCCGTGGTGCAGCGCTATCTCGACTTCCTCGCCGACATCTCGGGCCGGTCCTGATGTGCGGCATCTCCGGCATGATGGCGACCGGGCGGGAGGGACCTGCGCAGGGCCCGGTCGAAGCGATGGGCTCGGCGCTCGCCCATCGCGGCCCGGACGGCAGGCGCTCCTATCGCGCCGGCGACGTCGCGATGACGCATAACCGCCTCGCCATCGTCGACCTCGAGACGGGCGACCAGCCGCTTTTCGAGCCCGATGGCGCGGCGCTCGTCGCCAACGGCGAGATCTACAACGATCCCGAGCTGCGCGCGGCGCTGCCGGGCGCGCGCTTCGCGACGCGCTCGGATTGCGAGCCGCCGCTCTTCCTCTACCGGCGCGACGGCGCCGCCTTCGCGGACGCGCTGCGCGGCATGTGGGCGATCGCGCTGCACGACCCGCGCGCGGGCAGGCTGCTGCTGTCGCGCGATCCCTTCGGGATCAAGCCGCTCTACTACGTCGAGCGTCCCGACGGCGTCGCCTTCGCCTCCGAGCCGCAGGCGCTGCTCGCCGCCGGCCTCGCGGCGCGCGAACTCGACCCCGTCGCGCTCGGGGAACTGCTCGAGCTGCAGTTCACGACCCGCCGCGAGACCATCTTCGGCGACATAAGGCGCGTGCTGCCCGGCGAGACGGTGACGATATCCGGCGGGCGCATCGTTGATCGCAGGCGGCGCGCGGCGCTGCCCGCGGGCGGGCCCGCGGAGAGCGGCGAGGCGGCGGCGCTCGCGGCGCTCGACGCCGCGCTCGACGACTCCGTGCGCGTGCATCGCCGCTCCGACGTCCCCTACGGGATGTTCCTGTCCGGCGGGATCGATTCCTCGGCCGTGCTGGCGCTGATGGCGCGGCAGGACGAGCGGCCCGTGCGCGCCTTCACCGCCTTCTTCCCGGAGGCGCCGGCGCGCGACGAGCGGCCGGAGGCCGGCGTCGTCGCCGCCGCCTGCGGCGCCGTGCTCGAGGAGGTTCCGGTCACCCGCGCGGATTTCCTCGCCGAGCTGCCCGCGATCGCGGCCGCGATGGACGATCCGGCGGCCGACTACGCGGTCGTGCCGACCTGGCTGCTGGCGCGCGCCGCGCGCCGCGCAGGCACCAAGGTCGTGCTGTCGGGCGAGGGCGGCGACGAGATCCTGGGCGGCTATGGGCGCTACCGCGCGGTGATGCGTCCCTGGTGGCTGGGCGGCCGGGCGATGCGCCGGCGCGGCACGATGGACGGCCTCGACGTGCTGCGCGAGCCGAGCCGCGGCTGGCGCGACGGCATCGAGGCGGCAGAGGTCGCCGCGCGCGGCGAGGGGCGCTCGCGGCTGCAGGCGGCGCAGGCGGTCGACTGCGCGGACTGGCTGCCCAACGACCTCCTGGCCAAGCTCGATCGCTGCCTGATGGCGCATGGCGTCGAGGGGCGCACGCCCTTCCTCGACCCCGTCGTGGCGCAGGCCGCCTTCCGGCTGCCGGACGCGCTCAAGATCCGGTCGGGCCTCGGCAAGTGGATACTGCGCCGCTGGCTCGCCGACGCGCTGCCGAGCGCGAAGCCCTTCGCGCGCAAGCGGGGCTTCACCGTGCCGGTCGGCGAATGGATCCTCGCCGAGGGCCAGCGCCTCGGCGAGCTCGTCGCGCGCCAGCCCGCCATCGCGCGGCTCGCGCGCCCGGGCGCGGTGGAAAGGCTCTTCGCGCGCGGCGGCAAGCGCGAGGGCTTCGCCGCCTGGACGCTGCTCTTCCTCGCGCTCTGGCACCGCAGACATGTCCTCGACCTGCCGCCCGCAGGCGGTATCCTCGACACGCTCGCCGACACGCCCGAGGGGTGAAGCATGACCGACCGCCTGACGATCCGCCGCCCCGACGACTGGCATGTCCACCTGCGCGACGGCGACATGCTCGCGGCCGTCGTGCCGCTCACGGCGCGACGCTTCGCGCGCGCCATCGTCATGCCGAACCTCGTGCCGCCGGTGACAACCGCCGCCGCCGCGCGCGCCTACCGCGACCGGATCCGCGCCGCGCTGCCCGCCGACGCGCGCTTCACGCCGCTGATGACGGCCTACCTGACGGACGCGACCGATCCCGCGGACATCGAGGCGGGGTTCCTCGATGGCAGCTTCAACGCGGCCAAGCTCTACCCCGCCCACGCGACGACCAACTCCGCGCATGGTGTGACCGACCTCTCGAGGCTCGCGCCGGTCTTCTCCGCCATGGCTCGCATCGGCATGCCGCTGCTGCTGCATGGCGAGGTGACGCTGCCGGGCGTCGACATCTTCGACCGCGAGGCGGTGTTCATCGACGACGTGCTCGACGGGCTGGTGGCCGCCAACCCGCGGCTCAGGATCGTGCTCGAGCACATCACGACGCGCCGCGCGGTCGACTACGTGCGCGCGGCGCCGGCGAACGTCGCGGCGACGATCACGCCGCACCACCTTGTCATCAACCGCACCGACATCTTCCGCGGCGGCGTACGGCCGCATCTCTACTGCCTGCCGGTGGCCAAGCGCGAGGAGGACCGGCTAGCGCTGCGCGCCGCGGCCTGCTCGGGCGAGGCGAAGTTCTTCCTCGGCACGGATTCCGCGCCGCATTCCGTCGAGGCGAAGGAATGCGCCTGCGGCGCGGCCGGCGTGTTCAACGCCGGCACCGCGATCGAGACCTACGCGCAGGTCTTCGACGAGGAGGGCGCGCTCGACCGGCTCGAGGCCTTCGCCAGCCTCAACGGCCCGCGCTTCTACGGCATGCCGCCCAACGAGGAGCGGATCACGCTCGAGCGGGCGCGCACCGAGCCGCCTGCGCCGCTGCGGGCCGGGCGCACGCGCGTGGTAGGCTTCCCCGACGCGCCGCTCGCCTGGCGCGTCGTGGACCAGGCCTGACCGGACAGGGAGGACGTCGCAATGACTGCATGCATCGTCGGCTGGTCGCACGGCAGGTTCGGGAAGCGCGAGGGCGCCGACCTCGAGGCGCTGATCGCCGAGGTCGCCGTCGGCGCGATCGAGGACGCGGGCCTGGGGCCCGCGGACGTCGACGCGATCATGGTCGGGCATTTCGGCGGCGGCTTCGTCAAGCAGGACTTCCCGGCGTCGCTGGTCCTGCAGTCCAGCGCCGCCTTCCGCTTCAAGCCCGCGACGCGCGTGGAGAACGCCTGCGCCACGGGCAGCGCCGCGGTCCACCAGGGCATCACCGAGATCGAGGCCCGGCGCGCGCGCATCGTGCTCGTGGTCGGCGTGGAGAAGATGACGGAGACGCCGGGCGACCAGATCGGCGGCATCCTCATGAAGGCCAGCTACGTGAAGGAGGAGGACCGCGAGGGCATGAGCTTCGCCGGCGTCTTCGGCCAGATCGCGCGGCTCTACTTCCAGCGCCACGGCGACCAGTCGGACGCGATGGCGCGCATCGCCGCGAAGAACCACCGCAACGGCGTCGACAATCCCTGGGCGCAGCTGCGCAAGGACCTCGGCTTCGAGTTCTGCCGGACGATCTCGGATCGCAACCCGCTGGTCGCCGGGCCGCTGCGGCGCACCGATTGCAGCCTCGTCTCCGACGGCGCGGCGGCGCTCGTGCTGGCCGACGTCGAGACCTCGCTCCGCCTTCGCAAGGCGGTCGCCTTCCGCGCGCGCGCCCACGTGAACGACTACCTGCCGATGAGCCGCCGCGACATCGTCGCCTTCGAGGGTTGCGCGCATGCCTGGCGGATGGCGCATCGCGACGCCGGCACGCGCGTCGACGACCTTCGCGCGGTGGAGACGCATGACTGCTTCACCATCGCCGAGCTGCTCCAGTACGAGGCGATGGGGCTCGCGGCCCCGGGGCAGGGCGGACGCGTCGCGCTCGACGGCGTCACGGAGAAGGACGGCAGGCTGCCGGTCAATCCCTCGGGCGGCCTCAAGTCGAAGGGCCACCCGATCGGGGCCACCGGCGTGTCGATGCACGTCATGGCTGCGATGCAGGCGACGGGGAGCGCCGGCGCCATGCAGGTGCGCGACCCCGGGCTGACCGGCGTCTTCAACATGGGAGGGGCGGCGGTGGCGAACTACGTGTCCATCCTCGAGCCGCTGCGCGCCTGATGCGCAAGCGCAAGCTCGTCGAGAGCCTGGAGCTCGAGGAGGACCAGCTGGAGTGGTTGCGCGACATGGCCGCGCAGCACGGCCTGCCCGATGCCTCGAAGGCCCTGCGCGTGGTCATCGACCACGCGATGTACGACGCCGACGAGGACCGCATCTTCATGGAGCGGCGCTGCCGGCGCTGCGGCTGAGCGCCCGGGGCGCCACGCCTGTCGATTTCCGGCGGGCGCGGGGCTATAAGGCCCGCGCGACCCGCTCCCGCCCGGTTTGCGCAACAGGAAAACGGCCGACATGCCAGTCCTCGTCACCGGCGCCGCCGGCTTCATCGGCTACCACGTCACCGAGGCGCTTATCGCGCGCGGCGAGAGCGTCACGGGATTCGATTCGGTCAACGCCTACTACGACCCCGCGCTGAAGCAGGCGCGCCTCGCGCGCCTCGCGCGGCACGGCGAGCGCTTCCGGCTCGTGCGCGCAGACCTCGCGGACGACGGCGTCTTCGCGGCTGCGCTCGGCGCGTCGGGCGCCGACCGCGTGGTCCACCTCGCCGCGCAGGCGGGGGTGCGCCACTCGATCGAGCATCCGGGCGACTACATCCGCGCCAACCTCGTCGGGCACTTCAACGTGGTCGAGGCGTGCCGGCGCCATGGCGGGATCGCGCATCTGGTCTACGCGTCCTCGTCGTCGGTCTACGGGGGCAACGACAGGCTGCCCTTCTCCGTGGACGACAAGGTCGACCAGCCGATCTCGCTCTACGCCGCCACCAAGGCCGCGGACGAGCTCGTCAGCCATTCCTACGCGCATATCCACGGCCTGCCGCAGACGGGCCTGCGCTTCTTCACGGTCTACGGGCCGTGGGGTCGCCCGGACATGTCCGCCTACATCTTCACGCGCGCCATCTTCGAGGGACGGCCGATCACGGTCTTCAACCGCGGCCAGATGAAGCGCGACTTCACCTATGTCGACGACATCGTCGCCGGGGTCCTCGCGGCGCTCGACCGCCCGCCGCCCGCCGGCGCGGGCACGCGGCACCGGCGCTACAACCTCGGCAACCATCGCTCCGAGGACCTGATGCGCTTCATCGCGCTGATCGAGCGCGCGGTCGGCCGCGAGGCGCGCATCGAGTTCGCGCCGATGCAGCCCGGCGACGTCCGCGAGACCTATGCCGACATCGAGGCCAGCCGGCGCGACCTCGGCTTCGCGCCGCGGACGCCGATCGACGACGGCATCCCGCGCTTCGTCGACTGGTTCCGCTCCTACCATGGCGCCGGCGAGGGCGCCTCCCGATGACCGATCGCAGCAAGCGGGGTTGAAGATGGACGCCGACGCGGCCCTTGCCGAACTCATCGAACGCCTGCCCGGCGCGCGCGTACTCTGCGTCGGCGACGTCATGCTCGATCGCTTCGTCTATGGACGCGTCGAGCGCATCAGCCCCGAGGCACCGATCCCGATCTTCCGCGTCGAGCGCGAGCAGTCGATGCTCGGCGGCGCCGGAAACGTGGTGCGCAACCTCGTGAGCCTCGGCGTGCAGGCGCAGTTCGTCTCGGTCGTCGGCGGGGACCAGGCGGGCAACGACGTGATGCGCCTCGTCGGCGGCTCGGACCGGCTCGAGCCGCATCTCCTCGTCGACCGCCAGCGCCCGACGACGATCAAGACGCGCTTCGTCGCCGACGGCCACCAGATGCTGCGCGCGGACCAGGAATCGAGCGCGCCGCTCTCCGAGACGACGGCGCGCGACCTCGAGCGGCTGATCGTCAGCGCGGTCGGCGAATGCGATGTCGTCGTGCTCTCCGACTACGCGAAGGGCGTGCTGGGCGAGGCCACGACGCGCGCTGCGATCGCGGCGGCGCGCAAGGTGCGCAAGCCCGTGCTGGTCGACCCGAAGGGCACCAACTGGGCGCGCTACAGGGGCGCCAGCGTGCTGACGCCGAACCGGCTCGAACTCGCGCAGGCGACCGGCCTGCGCGCCGAGGACATGCCCGAGGTGGAGAAGGCGGCGCGCCGCCAGATCCGCGCGCTCGGCGTCGAGGCGATGCTCTGCACGCGCGGCAAGGACGGCATGGCG